>WTCM01000041.1 GCA_013138595.1 Methyloprofundus sp.
ATAAAGTCACTGGGATTACCTTAAGCGAAAAACAAGCCTTATATGCCAATCGACATGCCCAAAAACGCGGATTGACAGACTCGGTGAATTTTGCAGTCGCGAATTTTTGCGCCACTGATTTTCCAGATGAATCATTTGATGTTGTTTGGGCTTTAGAAAGTGCCTGTTATGCTTTAAATAAAGGCGACTTCTTACAAGAGGCATATCGTTTATTGCGTAAAGGCGGGCGATTAGTCTTATGTGATGCCTTTGTCTTACGCCGTGAATTTAATGCAGAAGAATGGCAGACGGTGATGAATTTTCTAAATGGCTGGGCAGTACCCAATTTAGCGAGCCGTGATGAATTTGATCAGCTACTCAATAGCACGGGTTTTCAATCGGTGCAATGTATTGATATTAGTAAGCAAGTATTGCCGTCTTCAAAGCATATGTATAAAGTAGCTAAACGCTTATATCCCATCCAAAAATTGAGTCAATTATTAAGGCTACGCTCAAAGACCCAAACAGAAAATTATGAAGTCAGTTTTGCGCAATATGATTTTTTTCATCAACGCTTAGCTGAATATTGTATTTTTACAGCAACAAAATAGAGCCATAGTAATAATGGATAATGACGTAGAGATTATTAGACACAAACTAACCGAAATTTTAACGGCAGATAAACAATTAAGCCATATTTTTCCTTTAACAGGTGATTTAAAACACGCAAAATTCAGCCGTGCGCGCTTTTTAATGAAAAATGCACGAGACAATAACATTGATAGTGAACAAGCCCTTGATGCCGCGCTGGGGATAGAAATTGTTCACCTTGCCTCTTTAATTCACGATGATGTGATTGATGAAGCAGAAATGCGCCGCCATCAAGAAAATTTAAAAGCCGCAAAGGGCGATAAAAGTGCGGTACTGTACGGCGATTATCTTTTTAGTACCGCTGTCAAACAGATTCAAACCACGCAGAACGCAGACTGTGCACAGCTATTTGTACAGAGTATTAATGATATGTGTCGTGGCGAAGCCGTGCAAGATTTATTACTCACTGACCCAGACTATAGTCCGACACTGGAGGATGTACAGTCTGTCGCACGCGGAAAAACAGGCGCATTATTTTCATTTTGTGCCGCGGCTCCTGCATGGATTATCACTGGACAAAAAGCCGAGTTAAAACAAGCGTTAAAAGAAATTGGTTTTTTGTTGGGTTTAGCTTATCAAATTGTTGATGATATTTTAGATATAACAGGCGTAGAGAAAAACCTAGGAAAACCCGCTGGCAATGACTTACAAAAGAACTGCCTGACCACGCCTTTATTTATGATGATGCAAGACTCAGGTCTAAACTGGTCAGCTTTTAGGCACTATTATTTAGAGTCTGAGCACTCCTTAAAAGAGGATTTTTTACAAAGCAACACGCTAACTATTGCTCAGCAACAACTCGCTAAAATCAAACAAGATCTGGCAGATAATGTTGCTATTTGTCAGCAAAACCAATGGCAAATTGAAGCGTTAGTTAGTATTTTTTGGCAACGCTATGTTGAGCAAAGGATGAGCTTGCTGCGGGATTTTAATTAGGTTTTTTGGCTACAAACTTAACACGTGGTGGTATAAATAACGTAGGTGCGGATTCATCCGCACAGTGTGGCTAAAGAGGCTGTGAGGGAAAACCAGCGGGGTAAAACCAGCGAGGTCAGACTCGATAGAAAACGAAAAAATCAATCAAAATTAACCCACTATAAATTCATGGGTTTTAAACAGGCGGACTAAAGTCCGCTCTACCTTTATAACTCCCCAAACTATCAAGACCCGCAAACGGGTTACCGTTCAAGTCGTCAATCCTAAAATTTATAAATAGCCCGAAACTTTAAATAATCATTATCTTTCCAGCGTCCAAAAAAGGTGTCACTATCACCGTCAAAAAAAGCCGCTTCTAAATTTAAACTTAAATTATCTGTTGGGCGATACTCAACGGCTGCTAATAGGGCATAATCAGACTCCAGATTATATGCGGAAGATAATAAACTGCGCCATTTTGAATTATGTTCAAATTCAATGCGGGTGAGCACGCTTCCTCTAAAGGGTCTAGCGTATCTGGAGCTTGCATCGACTATACGACTATCCGCTTGATCAACCGTTTCATCCCCCGACCATTGCACTGTGGTTTTAATTTGATCCAGATTTAGAAAATTAGCTAAACTATATTCAACGTAACTCGCACCTAGCGCGTAACGAATAAAATTATCGTCTTGGTGGTCGTTACTATGTTGATAAATTGCTTCGCCATAAAGTGTCCATTGATCAATGACTTTTAATACACTGAAAGCAACTGACGTGGCTAAAGGCTCTATTTTTCGACGTTGGTTGGGTAGCTCTCCGAATTGTAATGTTGGGTAAAGGGCTACGCCATAATGTACTAAAGCTGAAAAATCATAGCCTGCGCGTGAACCTTTATATTGTAATAAATAGCTCACATGACTAAATTTAATCTCTCGGTAATCATCTTCAATGGTATAAGTCTGTGCTATCTGTGTAAATTGAGGGTCATTTGTATCGCCGATCCAGCGAGAACTGGCTCCAGGAAATAAAGCTTGATTGTAAATAGGCAGCACTTTAAAGCTCAGTGTGTCGTCTTCAATAAAGTAATCAATTGCAGCTTGCCAAACGCCCATATCATAAGGCTGGCTAGGGTTGAAGAAGTTTACTAGGGCAAAGCGATCTAGCGGGGAGTAGAGTTCAGCCAAGCCTGTCTCGATATACTCTTTACCTAATAATAGTGAAAAATCATCATGTTCATAGCGTACCCAGAGAGTCTCAAAATCGACATAACTTGATTTGTTGTTCGGGTGACTGAAGCTTCCAAAAGTCCCTGTATATCCATCGGATTGACTTGAATAGGAGGTATATAGCTTAAAGCCTAAAGCCCACTGGTCATTGAACCATGTGGTGGATTGCATGGAGAAGCGACCTAAAAAAGCAGCAACATCTTGATTCGCTTCTGCAGATGTTGGTTTATGAAAATAGCCAATAACACTTAAATCTAATTCATACTCAGCCTCACTGAACCACTTTATGACGGGGTGTGCTTCCTCGTTTGCTATAAGCTGAGTGCTACTGACTAGCAAGGGTATAAAAATAAGAGGCTGCTTAAACTTCATAGCATTATCATTCTTTTAGAAGTTGAGTTGCAAGCCTTTGCGCTAATAACTTACTAATATTATGATTTAATTTGGCATGCAGACGTGGGTAAAAGCGTAATGTAGCACTGACTTTTTCTTGATTAAGCAGAATAACACGTAATGGCTCTGAGTCTTTAGTCACTCTCACGCTTGCAGTACGCGGAACATTAGCAGCGTAAGCGGCTTCACCAAAGGTATCGCCTTTACGAGCTAATCTGGCAATCTTCTTTTCTTGACCGTCGTACTCAACGATCACTTCTACTCTTCCTTGTAAAATAACAAACATAGTGTCATCCGCTTTACCTTGTTGAATGACCGTTTCGCCCGCTTTATATTCATTCACTTGAGAAAGTAAAATCATGCGTTTAATTTCCATACGACTCATATCAGCAAATAGTGGACTACGATCAAAATTTAATTTGCCCATTTTAAATTCTAAAATATCTAGCAAGCTGACCAGTCGAATCCGTTTAAATAAAATAGGGGTCAACAATAAATCAGTGAGCATGGCAACTAGCATGGTTAATGCAGAAAGTAAGCCAAATTGAGTAATAATATGAAAGCTTGAAAAAATATGTGAGAAGAAACCGATAGCGAGTGCAATAGAGGTAGAAATAACAGGAATCGCTTCAGACCTAATAGCCCTGTTCATCGCAGCATTTTGATCGCCATCAAGCCGACATTCCCTATTGTAAGTGCTTAAGATATGAATCGTATCATCAATAGCAATGCCGATCGCAATCACAGAGACTAACGCTGTACCTGGATTGAGGGGGATATTAAGTAAACCCATCGCGCCAAACATCACTAAAATAGGAATGATATTCGGAATTAATGCCACAATACCCGCGGTTATTGAGGAGTATAAAAAAGCAATTAAAACACAGACGACAAGGATTAATAAAACTAATGATTGCTGCTGATTAACAAACAAGGTTTCTGCCGCCTGATTAATCATTAAGTTTTTACTGGTTAAGGAATAGCGTCCCCCTGCATTAAACTGTTCTATTTGCTGCTTTAAATGCGTTAAGTGTTCATTTAAAAGACTGGAATTAGAAATATTATGCCGCACAATAAAATTGACACGCTTGCCATCAGCACTGATAACGCGTTCAATATCATTACGTTGAAATAAGAGCAAATATTGCTCAACTAAATCACGGCTTTCTGGCAAACGATAAAATTCAGCCTGCCCTTGATGCATTTCACGGTGGACTAATTTTAAGTAATCATTGATTGAGGTGATTTTATCGTAGACCCCTTGTTGCTGCATGGTTTGCTGAATTTTTTCTATTTTTTGTAATTGTAACGGGTCTTTAAAATCTGTATTAAGCGGCGCATGCAGGGTTAAAAAAAACACCTGCATTCCCGCTAAATTTTCATGCAATACCTGACTATCCGCAATAATTTTATTTTCTGATTTAAAAAAAGACAGCGGGTCATTGTTAAAGGATATTTGTGTCATTAAAGCCATGCAGCATAAACTACAGAGTGCAAATAGGTAGAGTATTTTTTTTTCATGGTATTGTGTCAATCTTTCTAAACCAGTAATGATGCCTGCAAGCCAATGGCCTGAGTCAACAATATCTTCAGTTATTTCACTTTTCTTAGGCCCAATCCAACTCAGAAATAAAGGTAAGACTAAAACAGTGGCAATTAAATTAGCAAACATCGCCAAGGAACTTGCCATACCAAAATGCTTAATTAAGGTAATATCACTCAGTGTATTCGATAAAAAGCCCACAATCGTGGTGAATGAGGTTAGAAAAATAGGCAAGCCCACACGGGTCGCCATAAATCGAACACTCAAAAAACGGTTTTGCTTCGTTTCGTTTAAACCTTGTAAATAAGACGATAGCATGTGAGTATCTTCAGTAGACCCAACGACAATAATTAGGGTGGGTAGAATACTGATTAATAAATTAACGGGAATTCCCATATAACCCAGCAGTCCTGCTGTCCATAAAATACTTAAGGCGGCGGTGAGGAGTGGTAAAAAAACACCCAGCCACGTGCGTAACATCACGATTAAACAAAGAATTAAGCTGCTAAAGGCAAACGGGGCTAATTTTGGCATATCAGCAAAAATACCCGTTGAAAAATCATGATCAATACGTGGAGTCCCCATTTGAAAGACTTGATCAAACTCAGAACGTAAGGGGGCAATAGTGGCTTCTAATTGCTGATAAACTTGACTGCTAAATTCAGGATCTCGAAAGCTTGGGCGTAAAGTCACCATAATAGCTGCTTTTGTACCGTCGGCAGAGAGTTGGTTACCGCGTAATAAAGGGCTGTATAAAGCATTGTCCTTAATGGTCGCGAGTTCCTCTTCTGTTTCAGGAAATGAATTAATTAATGGGGCAATTTCCAAGCCCCACTCACTATCGCGAATACTAATCGTGGTAAATAAGCTTTCTACTTTTTCAACCGCTGCTAAGTCTTGTAAGGCATAGGTGACATCTTCTAGTATTTTTAATTTTTCAATACTAAATAATTGCGGGTGCTGAAAGTGAATTAAGCTGATATTATCTGAGCCAAATTCCTTAATCACCTCGTTATAAACTGGAATCATCGGGTCATGCACACTGAGCATACTATCAGTGCTGGTATCTAATTTAAGTTCTGATAATCCGCCTAAGCTTATAAGGCTTAAACAAAGAAGAAATAAACAGCTTAATAGTGGCTTGCGCGCACTAAATGTCATTATTCGTTCGATTAATTGACTGTCGTACTCAACCGATTTTGCAGCTATTTTTTTACTCGCTCTCATCGGGTTAATAAGCCATTAATAATGGAGCGTTCTTTAAACGCTTTTTCAGGGACGGCATCACTGTCAAAACGTCGGCTACGCACAATAGTAATGGTTTTATGTCGGTTCTGAAAATGCTCCATTTCAATTCTATTATGCCGCCATAAGTCGCCCTTAATCTGCACGGGTTCTAAATTAATTTGACGTTTCATTAAGCGTTCACGTCGATCAAAAAAATCTACCCGCGCCACTAGAAAGGTATCTTGGCTAATCCATAATTTGCGAAAGGCATAAGCCGTTTGTTTTTTTGAGATTTTATCAATAGCGGTGGATTTAACCACAAATAAAGCGATTCCATTTTGTTGGTCATCGGCTAAGCGTTGATAGGAAAATTTCTCTTTTTCTTCAGCGGCTAGATCTTCAAAGGTATAGTCTGTGCCCATAAAGTAATTCTTACGCCCTCCTTTGGCTATACGCTTCATTTTTTTTCCATAAGCAGGTAAAAACATCCATTGATCATCATCACGATCAGCATGTTTCCAAGTTAATAAACTAACGCCTTTGATCCCTGATGGTGCTAAAAAAATAGACACATAACGACTACTGCCCGCCCCTAAATCACGTTTATAACGATGCATTTCCCGCTGCTCTTTATTGCCTGCCTTATCCACTAAAGTCATATCTTGAATTTCAAATTCATAGACTTGGTCATGTCGCTCAGAGACTTGATCCAAAATATCTCGCCCTGATAGGGCATTAATATTTTGTGTGGCTAGAGGTGGTTCTAGCGCAGATACCGTCGTTATATGCGTACATAATAAAAAGAGAGAAATAAAAATTAACGGATAGTTAGGCATAATCTGACCTTATTTATAATTATTTTTTAGGATGTTTTTGAAATGACGACTTCCAAAGTGGTTGGGGTTTAATACGAAAATATCGGCGGCTTTAAGGTGTATGGAATGAGCCCTACACAATACAATACCGACTGCACCGAGTTAAAAACATAGCCAGAATTAACTGCATAGCTTATTGATATTAAATAGGGTAGAATCGAAAAAAAGACTACCCAGTTAAGGCGGGGGTTATAAGGAATGTAAGTTGCCTGATTGTACGTGGGTCGTTATTAAATAATCAAGGGGAAATAAAAATGAATAAAGTAATTTCAAGTACTAAAACCTTACTATTGACAATGCTCACCGTTGTTTCTATTAATTCACAGGCAGCTTCTATTGAGAAAAGTCATATGTGCATCGACTTTAAAGTTGACTTTGAAACGGCTCCTCCTGGCAGAGCAGTGCTAGGGCTGGTTGATAATGGTGGAGGTATCTATGCCTTAACAGGCTTTAGTAAAATTATAGATCCTACAATACCACCAGAAGAACATGAAAATACTTTGTTTTCAGGGGTTGCGGTAATTTATGACGGTCAAATTGAGTTATCACTTAGTGGAACAGCAACGGCTGAGGTTGCTTTTACAGAAGAAGACGATGGTATTATTACATCAACTCTTCATGTCGAGTTAGATTCTAAGACACTCACAGGAGAATTTCAAAGCATACAAGAACTACACCCTATTGGCACGGGTTTGGGTTCAAATTCAACCTCTATTAGGTCATCAGGAACAGCCACTGTTGTTGCTTGCGATAGTCCTTTACAATAGTTTTTTACCTCTAAAATTCTTCACAAGTTATGAAATTTGTAGGCTAAAATCCTTAGCTTAAAGGCTTGTATGGCGAAGATAATGTTACCCGATATTCTGAATAGCCAAACCTGTCGGATGATGTTTTTTTAATGCTTCGCCATAAAAAATTTTATTGCCTTTATTTAAAAAAACTACGCTTGCTTAAGCTATCTCCTTTACAATGCACAAGGCTGTGATATAGCCAGTGTCATTCATTCAATATACGGAGATAGTCTTATGTTAATTAAGGAAAAAAACCTTATTTTAAATAGCGAAATTACGGATAAAAAAATATTCACACAACGCCGCCAAATCATTAAAGCGGCGGCAGCTATCAGTGTTGCTAGTTTGCTACCCAGCACTTCCCATGCAGCGGCAAAAAAGTATGCACAAGTGCCATTAGGCCCTTACTCCTCTAATATCAAAACCAGTCGTTATGAGGATGTCGCTAATTACACCAATTATTACGAATTCACCACCAATAAAACCGACTCTACCGTACTCGCTAAAAACTTAAAAACTAGCCCTTGGAAAGTGACTGTGGAAGGAGAGGCTGAAAAAGTGGGTATTTTTGATTTAGAGGATATTTTAAAAAACAATCCATTAGAAGAGCGGATTTACCGTTTTCGCTGTGTCGAAGCTTGGTCGATGGTGGTGCCTTGGATAGGATTTTCATTGGGCGATATGCTGAAACAATTTAAGCCCAACTCTAAAGCTAAATTTGTTGAGTTTACGACACTTTACGACCCCGAATCCATGCCAGGACAGAAAGCTAAATCTTTAGATTGGCCTTATGTTGAAGCTTTAAGAATAGATGAAGCAATGCACCCTTTGGCTTTTCTAGCCACGGGCATGTATGACGATGACCTGCCGAATCAAAATGGCGCGCCCTTACGCCTAGTGATTCCATGGAAATATGGGTTTAAAAGCATTAAAGCGATTGTTAAAATTCGCTTTACTGAAACCATGCCAGTGACCGCATGGAATAAAATGGCGGCTAAAGAATATGGCTTTTATGCCAATGTTAACCCCGAAGTCCCACATCCGCGCTGGAGTCAAAGCAGAGAGCGTGTTTTAGGCGCAAGTATTTTTACATCGAAACGTAAAACGGAAAAATTTAATGGTTATGGCGATCAGGTGGCATCTCTATATTCCAGCATGGATCTTAAAAAATACTATTAATGCGTTTATCTAAAAGGCACTGGGCGCTTATTAAAGTCGCTGTTTTTTTACTGTGCCTCAGCCCTTTTTTATGGCTGGTTTACGATACCGTCGAAGATCAATTAGGGGCAAACCCGATTGAAAGTTTACACTTTAGGTTAGGCGATTGGGCGTTGCGCTTTTTATGTATTGGGCTGGGCTTAACGCCTTTGAAAAAGTGGCTAAAACAAAGCTGGCCACTGCGCTTTAGGCGCATGATGGGGCTGTATGCCTATTTTTACGCCAGCTTAC
>WTCM01000189.1 GCA_013138595.1 Methyloprofundus sp.
GAGAGTAATACAACGGCTACAGCAAGCCCATCTAACTGCTTTAAAGTGGATGTCGATTATGATTTATGTCAAGGCCACGCAAACTGTATGGCTGAAGCTGCTGATATTTTCCAAGTGGATGACAAAGGTACATTAACCGTCTTACAAGACACACCTGATAATGCCTTACTGAAAAAAGCACAAGCCGCCGCGCGTTATTGCCCTACAGGCGCAATCAAAATAAAACAAGATTAAGGAGTTAAGATGGCAGCCTACCCAAGAGCAGAACTAGAAGAAATGGTCGAACGCTGGTTAGAAGCAAATCGACAAGCGGAAAAAGATGGTGATTGGCCAAAGCACTTAGGTGCAATGTATACCGATGATGCCGAATACCGCTGGAATATTGGCCCAAATGAAGAATTTGTTGCACATAATCGTGAAGAAATCGAAAAATGGGCTTTAGGCGAGCAAATGGAAGGTTTTGAGGAATGGAGATACCCTTATCACCGCATTCTGATTGATGAAAAGCAAGGTGAAGTGATCGGTTTATGGGATCAAGTTTCCCCTGCTAAACGCGAAGATGGGACAAACTATACCGTTGCAGGTATGGGGGGGTCATGGTTTCGTTATGGTGGCAATTATAAATGGGAATGGCAAAGAGATTTCTTTGATTTAGGCAATACTAAAGCCTTGTTTTTTGAACTTGCCGCTGCGGGTAAACTAGACCCTGCTGTTAAAGAGAAAATAGGTAAACTTGCAAAAGGGCATCCGCTACCAGGTCATCAAAAAATACGCCCTGAACCTAGTCTAGGGCAGAAATTAAAAGGCTTTTTAATGATGGTGAGAATTGCTATTTTTAATAAGTAGCTATCTTGCTTAAGTAAACCACCTAGTGCCCATGGTCTCCGTGGGAATTCATACAGGAACGCTCTGCGTTCCGTGACGCAGAGCGTCACCAACTGCATTCCCACGCAGAGCGTGGGAACGAGGTATTGGGTAAATCCCAGCCCTATAAATTTCCTGCTACAATAGCCTTAAAAAAATTACGTTAATAGTTTTGGAGCATTATGAATACTGAAGAAAAAAAACCGAAAAGCCGCCGCGAACTCGTTCGTACCATGGGACAGAGTGGTAATTACTGGTATGCTATGGAAGAAAGTAAAAACCTTAAAAAAGGCAAATCGCTAGAGGTTATTTTCTGGAAAAGCCCTATTGCTTTATACCGTGGTGAAAGTGGCACAGTCCACGCAATTGAAAACCGCTGCCCTCATCGTCAATTGCGCTTAAGCTCAGGGATTGTCGAAGGTGAAGAGATTATTTGTCAATATCACGGTTGGAACTTTAATGGCTGTGGTCAATGCACAGGCATTTCACATGAATTAGGCAAAGGCAAAGGCAAAAGCGAATTACCTAATATCAAAGTCAACTCTTATCCTGTGCAAGAAAAATATGGACTAATCTGGGTATTCCCAGGAGACCCCGCGCTATCAGAAGAAGTTAAAATCCCCGCGATTCCGCAATTAGATCAAGCAGAACCTTGGGAATTCATTCCTATTGATGTCAAGCTTGATGCGCATTACAGTATGATGTTAGAAAATGTCTGTGATTTTAACCATGCTTTTTTACATCGTAAATTTAAACCGTTTACCAACCCACATTTATTAGGTTCACATCGTGAGGGCGATACCATTCATATTGAGTATGAAACCGATATGAGCCAAAGTAGCGCGGTGAAAACAGCGGGTGAGAAAAAAGGCGCGGGCTTAGAAAATATGAAGTTGTGGTATCAATATCCTTATCAAGGCTCGAATACTGCGGATAAATACCTACATTGGTTATTTATGACCCCGATTGATGAAAATCACACGCGTTGCTTTTTTGTATTTTTATTAGGTCCTTTAGAAATTCCTTTCATTAATAAGCCTGTGCCTAAGTGCTTACGTAAATCGGTTATTTGGCTTGCCAATAAGTTTTATATTATTCCTTTATTAGGCGAAGACACCTATATTTTAGCCGAAGAAATGCTAGGTCAAGAGCGTCACCCTGATATTCAGCATTTAGAATTTAACCCTATTGTGGCTGAATTCCAAAAAATGAGTATTGAGAAATGGGAAGAATACGTACATACCGAGGCATTGCGTAAAAAGAAACAAAAAGAAGATAAACAGCGTTATGTATTTACAGGCGCGGGGCTAACTAAGAAAGAGTTACGTGATTATAATAAGATGCTAGAAGAGAAGGAAGATGCGGGCTTGTAGGCTCTTACCTTACTCCTAGATGGTAAGCATTCAACTATAGGGTATTTGAAGGATCACACCAAACCCCATCCAGTACAAAGTATTGATGGGGTTGCTTTATAGCTTGCTATGTAACCATAAAAACAACCATGAAACGCTTAAGTTCTGTACAACGAATTGCTTGGATTCGACTGAGTCAACAACGAGAAAGAAAACACCTTACTCGTTTAAAAAAGAAGGCGTTATCGCGCAAGCAATATTCTCCTACTACAGTAAATCCGCTAAATTATATTCAGGCTCCTAAAGTTTTTAGCCTCAGAGAAAAAGTACTGCATAAAAAATTAATCCAGTTTATTGTAAAAATAAAAACGAGCGTATTAAAAAATAAACAGCGAATTAAAATTGATTTTTCACAAACAGAACAAATGGTCGTATGTGGAAGCCTATATTTTTTTGCTGAGCTGGAAAACATCAAAAAGGAATTAGGTTCTTTGAACTTAATTTCTTGTACTTGCCCAAAAAATGAAACGGTTGCTCAGGTCTTACAGCACTTAGGAATTTTAACTATGCTCAAATGTCGCTGTTCCGTGAAACCTGAGCGTGATGATGTGATTAACTGGAAAGTTGCCTTTGGGGAAAAGACAGATGCAACGAAAGTGGGTAAAATATTAGAATCACAAAGTGATTTACCTACCGTTAAAGCGAAAAAGTTATATAGAGGCGTATCAGAAGCGATGACCAATGTCTCGCAACATGCTTATATTGAAATAGAGAATGGTATAGAAACTCCCCTTGATAATAAAGGTTGGTGGATGTTTTATCGAGAAGAGAATGAGCGTATTATTGTCGCTTTTTGTGATTTGGGGGTTGGCATTCCCATCACCCTACCTTACACGATGAAAAAAAATCATGAAGAAAGTTTATTTCAACAAGTATTACAGCATATATTTCCTAATCGAAAAAAATATTCTGACGGTGAGTTAATCCATGCAGCCATTGAAGTAAAACGCAGCCGGACTAGACATAGCCATCGAGGTAAAGGCTTATTAGACATGATTAAAGTACTGGAAAATATACCTGATGGGGAACTAACTATTTTAAGTAATCGCGGCATGTATGAGTATAAAAGGTATAATTCTCAGGTATCAGAAAAGCATAAAAATTATAAAGAGTCTATTTCGGGGACACTTATTATTTGGTCTTTGCCTCTGATCAATAATTTAGGTAATACATAATGAGTAAGACAATAAAAATGATAGATATTGGTAAGGATTTCTCCCGTTACCCTGCTGGACGGTTTACAACAGATGGGCCTCATAATGGTGAGTTATTTCGCAATAGTATTTTAATTCCTGCACTAAATGATGAGCAACAGTTTACCATTGAGCTTGATGATACGGCAGGCTATGGATCTTCCTTTTTAGAGGAGTCCTTTGGGGGTTTAATTAGACAGGGTATTTCCTTGGAAAAAATTAAAAAACTTATGACACTTCATTCTGACGATGAAAGTTTAATTGAAGAAATTAATGATTATATGGATGAAGCGGAGAGTGAATAATGGATTTTCACTGGGCACAAATAGTCACTTGGCTCATCGTCATTGCTGGTTGGGTTTTTGTTAATCAGCAAAACAACCTGCGTGAAAAAAGGAAAGAAATTCGATCTTTAATTGATAATTTGCACGTACAACTGGATGATATTGAGAAAAAGGCGGTTAAGTATCATACTGATGAAGGTACTAAGGAGTTAGCCTTTCAATTAAAGCGTGATTTAAATCAAAAATTACGTAGTAAACTTAAGATATTAGAATTGCGTGACTTAGATTTAAAAAAATCTAGTACCTATCAAAAAGAACTGAGAAAAGCTATTACCTTAAATAACTTTGACACTAATAACTTTAAATCTCAGCTTTTTTCCAGTGAAATTATTAAAGATATATGGCTAGCTAAAGATAAATTATCCCATGAAATAGAGCTGTGTTTTTCACGTAAGTATAAGTAACCTATACCTACTAATTATTTCCTTCTATATTTGGTCAATTTTTCTAATTTTTACACTTTAAATTTTAAATTCCAGTTTGATATATTTGTTATTCTATTTAAACTACTTTTACAGACTTTAAAGCCTTCGTGCTAAGTTTGTAATAAATCAATTTTCCCCTCCAAAAAAAACAGCTCGACTAAACACAAAAACTAGGTAAAAAATGACAACATTAGTAACAGGTGCAACTGGACATTTGGGTGCAAACTTAGTTCGTGCTTTATTAGACCGTGGCGAAAAAGTCCGCGTACTTTTACGCAAAGAAAGCAGTAATACTGAAGTCGGTGGGCTGGATGTAGAGCGCGCTTACGGTAATCTTAAAGATAAGCAATCTCTGATTGAAGCTGTTAAAGGCTGCGATTATGTGTATCACCTTGCTGCTTTTGTCAGTATTCGTGATGGCGACCGTAAAGAGCTTTATGATGTGAATGTACTGGGTACACGCTCATTAATGCAAGCTTGCCGTCAGGAAGGCGTTAAACGTATTGTGCATTGCAGCTCGTTTGGCGCAGTAGGTAATAACCCTGAAGGGGCTTCTAATGAAAAGTGGGCTGTCAGCCCTTATGAAATGACTACGGATTATGAAATTTCTAAGACCTTTGCGGAATTAGAAGTCTATAAAGAAGTCGTGCTTGGGCTGGATGCAGTGATTGTTAATCCTAGTGGTATTGTCGGGCCTTGGGATTTTAAACCCTCCCTATTAGGACGAACCATTATTGAATTTGCACAAGGAAAAATGCGCGCTTCTGTCAAAGGTGGCTTTGACTTTGTACCTGTACAAGATGTAGTACAGGGGCATTTATTGGCTATGGAAAAAGGCGTGAGTGGTGAGCGTTATTTATTAACGGGCGAACAGCATAGCTTGAGTGATACCTTGGATTGGCTAGAAGAATTAACAGGACAGCCTAAGCCTAAATGGGTGATTCCTACTTTTTTAATGCAAAATATTGCGATTATTAAAGATTGGATTGAGCGCCAGTTTTTCCCCAATATTTATCCGCGCTTTAATTATCATTCGATACGCTTATTAAATTGCGGTAAATATGGCTCAAATGCAAAAGCAGTTAAGGAATTAGGCTTAAAGCCTACGCCTGTTAAAGAGGCTTACCGTGATTCGGTGGCTTGGTTTAAAGAGCATGGTTTTATAGAATAAATCTGTAAATCCATCACTAGGTGGCGGGGCTAAAGTCCCCGCTACCCTCATGAACACTCTATTAATCTAAATACTTTACTGGGGTTGAGGCAACTACCGTGTGTTCCAAGCGTTTTTTTTCTTCGGCTAAGGCTAATTGCTTTTTTCTGGACAGTTGATCATGTCTAGCACGTAAGATATACCCCCCTAAACCACTACCTGATGCGACCATTACCATCATGCCTAGTGTGACTAGCTGGCTAACCACCATAATACCCCCCGCTCCTACTGCTACCGCAAAAGCAGCCCCCACTTTGAAATTTGCTTTGGCATGGGTTTTACGGCTCTCTTCGGCTATTTTTCGGTGACTTTCTGCTACGGTATCCGCTTTATCGCGTTCTGCATCCAATAAAATTTCTTCACGTTCACGTGCATGTTGATCTCTTAAATCAGCATGTTCCTGTAATACGTCCTCTTTTGCGCTTGCATGCTCTTTAATTAACTGCTCTCGATCATGCGCATGACCTTCCATTAAGATCGCTTGATCATCGATATATAAGTCTTTTGCAATGGATGTAAACCATACAGCGGCTAACACAGAAAAAATTAAAGCAATGACAATAATCACAATCACGAGCTGTATGTCACCCGACCAGTTAAAACCCATCAACAATAAAGCACTGGTGACTAATTGAATCATAATGATGCCTGGTAAAAAATTAAACATATATTAACTTCCCTTTAGTGAACTGATGGGTTTCGCAAAAAGACGCTCTACCCATCCTACACTAAGCCCTGATAAAGCTCTCTTGCTTTTTGTACGCTAGCCTCGAAAGCATAGCTCTGTGCTTTTTCTAAATACGCCTGCTTTGAACCTTTTAAGAGCTCTTCATGTTCGATCCAATAGTCCATTTTTGTACGCAAACTATCAACATCCCCTGCTGTAAACAAAAAGTCTTCATTTAAGGCAAACTGAGCAGAAGCACTGTGTTCCGCATCACTAATTAAAGCAGGCAAACCACAACCAATCGCTTCTAACACTGCCATGCCTTCTAATTCAATTTCTGAAGCATGAATAAATAGATCTGAGCTATTGAATAAGGAAATAAGCTTTTCTTGGCTAACATATTCAAAAAAAGCAGGATTAGGCAAGGCATTGCCTAATTCAATCAATTCTGCTCTTAACGAACCCTGCCCTGTTACCACTAACTGAATTTTATCTTTAAACTTAGATTGCTGAATCGCTTGCATCACTAAATCATGACGCTTTTCTTTGGCTAATCGCCCGACCATTAGAATCACAAACTTATCAATAAACTCTGGTTCTCTAACAGACTGTTTAGGTTTAAATTGCTTAGGCAGACCATTAGAAATAATTTCTATAGGCACTTGCAGTGCATATTTTTCTAGCATTTGCTTAGCAAATTCACTGGGTGCAAACACCAAATCAGCTTTGCTATAAAAGGTACGAATAAAGAAACGATATAAAAAAGCATTGAGCCAGTCATAATCTAAACCTATATTCCACATGAGATTTTCAGGCTGCACATGAAAGCCAAACACCACAGGCTTATTTAATTGACGCGCTATTTTTAGAGCTTGATAGCCTAAAATAAACGGGAATTGGATATGCACTAAATCGGCTGCTTGAATCGCTTGTTTTAGGTTTTTTTTATTCGGCCATACAAATAAAAAGTCCATTTCTTGCATTTGTTTTTTAGCAAAGGGCACATAAAAAGCAGGAAACACAATTTTATTATCATCTGCTTTACCTGAGCTGACCACGGTTAAGTCATCCGTTTTTTTGAAATAATCAATAAAGCGGCGCGTCGAAACTACACCACCCGATCTTTCACCATCGACATTATCTGCAACAAAAACAATCTTCATACTATTTCCTGACAGAATAAAAGGAGATTTAAGAGCTACCATTTTGTAGGATGGGCAAAGGAGGGACGACGTGCCCATCTTTATAGGGCTTACATTTGATGGGCACGAGATAAAGCCTCTTTGCCCATCCTACACGATAGTTAAAATCAAAAATATTTAAAGCGGTATCTTCTTACGACTAAACGCGGGTAAAACAATCAAGGTAGAAATCAAGGTAAATGAAATTCCTATCGCCAATAACATTCCCATACTGGCAATGCCTTGATGGTTTGTAAACGCTAAACTGGTAAAGCTCAATAAAGTGGTTAATGAGCTGAAAAATACGCCTCGTGCCGTACTAGTTTGTAATAAATGCTCATTTTCATTCAGCCCTGCATACAGACGATGCATAATATGAATACCACTATCTACGCCCATGCCCATTAATAATGGTAAGGCAATAATATTAGCGAAATTAAAAGGATTGTCCATTAAGACATTCATTGCGGCGGTTAGTAAACCTGCTAGCAATAAAGGCCAAATTACTAATAAAGTATTTAAAAAGCTTCTCAGTAGAATTAATAACACTAAAAAAATCACAATAAAAGCCGTCGTAAAAGCTTGAATAAACACTTCAGCAATGACCTGCCCTGCGGCTAAATCAGAAACGGGTAAGCCTGTCACAGAATCATCAATACTTTGTACATCTAAAGCAAAAGCGGACAAATTAGCGGCAATATTAAGGTCTTCTTGCGGATCAATAATCACTTTATAAATACCCGTTTGACTGACCCAGTTTTCAGAAATATAGCTAGGAATATCGGTCAACCCAAAAGCCGTGGCTTGTAAGCTGGTATTGAGCTGTTGCATGGTATCTGGAAACAAGCCCAGAATACTTTTTCCTAATTGCTGATAAGTAGCTTCTGCATTGCCTGACGCATCAGAATAAGCGATAAAGGCGGCTATATCCTGTTGTAATTTCTGTAATAATTCAGGTGATGTTGCTGGGCTAGCCGTTGGATCAGCTAAGACTAAAGCAATTTTAGCGTGTAGATCGACTAAACCTTGACGTGAATCTGCTTGCTCTAAAGGACGGTTGAAATTAGCTAAATCAGCACCTAATATAAAACCTAACTCTTCAATAATCTCTAGTTTTTCAGCTTGATCTTTTGCCACAAAGCTTTGTAAGGTGATTGCCTTATTTACTGTGGGTAAACGTTTCACATTGCTAGCTAATTGCTCTGCACTTTGTAAAGAATCGCTTAAACCAATTAAAACAAACGGGGATCTATCTTTAGATTGTAATAAGTCTTTAAAGGCAACCACCGATTCACTGCTTTGGTCTCTTAAATTAACTGGATTAGAGTCTAAGTAAACATATTGTAAGGAGAATAAAGCAGCGGCGGCTAATAAAATAGACGCATAACGTATACCTTTAGCGTAGCGAAAAGGAAAGGTGCATAACCAAATAGGTAAGTGAGTCGCTTCGGTATGATTGAGTTGCTTAATTGCAAAGACTTTAAGTAGAGCAGGCAATAAAGTCAGTGACACAATTAAGCCGACAAACATACCGCCCCCAGAAATCAAACCTAACTCAGACACGCCTTCATAAGAAGTCGGGATAAAGGCAAAAAAACCAATAGAAGTGGTTAACGCACATAAAAATAGCGAAGAGCCTAATACCCTAATACTTTTTTTGATTGCTTGCTCGCTGGTCATATGTTGCTCCCAGCCCTCTCTATAGCCTAAACAAACATGAATAGCAAAATCCACGCCTAAACCTATATAAAGTATCGCAAACGCAACCGATAAAACATTCAAATGCCCGACGGCAACGGTCGCAAAACCTGCGGTTAATATCAGCCCAATAATCAGTGAAATTAAGGTGCATAACACTAATTTAACAGATTTTAGACCTAGAAATAGCACAATAATCACTAAGGCAAGTGCAAATAAACCTGAATACACCGTGTCTTCTGCAAGCACCCGCATTTCATCTTCTTCTAAGGCAATTTTACCCGTAATACGAATACTCACTTGTGGGTCTTGCGCTTGAATTTCTTGACCGATAGAGCGTGCATAATTCATTGAACGCTCGACAGGCTTTAATTTTTCAAAGTCTGCAATCGGTCGGGCACTGACAATACTACGTAAGGTATTTCTCTCAGTAGATTGCTCGACAGCAAAGAGTTTTTGCCATGAGACATAACGCGTTTCACTTGCTTGAACGGCTAATAAAGACTGGTCAATTTGAGTCAATATTGGATTTAAATTAACCGCTAAATCCACTTCAGAATTTTTTAAAGCTGTGCCTAAAATATCAAACAAACCTTGTAAATGATAATTTTGTGCAAGATGCCCAATAAAAGGTTGTGCATCAGAAAGCTTAATCGATAAGTTATCTAGCTTATCCACACCTAAATAAAGCAAGCCCTGCTGATTTAAAAATTCATTATTATCAGGAATATACACATATTCAAAAAGTTCTGTATTCTCTTTTAAACGCTGGGCTAAAAGCCTTGCCGCTCGCGTGGTTTGTTCTGCTGTAGGCGATTCAACCACGAGTTGAATGGTCGAAGCATCTTGTGGAAAGGCTTTTTCCCAGCGCGCACGATTCTTTTGAAAAGGCAGGTCTTGAGACAGTAATTTAGAGGTATCTGTATTGACCCCTAAATTATGAATCGTGTAGTCTGCACTAGCGGCACAAATAAGGATAAACAGTAAAATAACCAACCATGGAAAACGCAGTACCAAATTACTCCAATGACCTAGTAATTTTTCTAATAAGGGGGTAGATTGAGAACTCATAATAAAATTTACTTAATAGAGGGGGTAGATTTTTCTTCAAGATATGACATGATTTCTTCTGGCGTAAAACCAAAATCTTCGACGGCATATTTGTGCGTACTACGATAAGATT
Source organism: Methyloprofundus sp. (assembly GCA_013138595.1). Lineage (GTDB taxonomy): Bacteria > Pseudomonadota > Gammaproteobacteria > Methylococcales > Methylomonadaceae > Methyloprofundus. The sequence goes on from WTCM01000189.1 coordinate 10,178, forward strand.
TTGCAGTGATGCAGTCTTGTTTTAATTGTGCTTGATAACTTGCTGTTTGTACGAGACCAAAATGTGTATAAATCGCGTTGACTGTTTTTTCAGGCGTATTGACTAGATCTTTATATTCAATATCAATAGCATTTTCATCGGCAAATTTATCACGCCATTCAAGAATACCCTGATGATTGGTACGCACCATATCAATCACACTCAGGCTCTCGTATTTACGCTGATAACAAGCGGGGGAATGCAGCAACCACGGTTTAGAAAAGACACTCAGGGAAGAAGCAACCGAGCGCATAATATCACTATGAATATAGATCACGCGCATATCTGGAAAGGCTTCGTGATAAATTCCTAAACGTCCTCCTGCTACCGCATTTTTCGCTAAGAACGTTCCACCTGTTGCATACACATGACGCTGTACTGACAGGCGAAACTTTTTTGCTATTTTATGACGCGCTTTTTCAGGCAATTTATCTAAGGAAAAAATTTCTTGGAACTCATGTAAATAAGGAAAAAATAACACTAAACCTGGTGCTAAAAAAGAGCTGACAAATAAAAACTCATCCTCTTCAGAATAACGTAACCCTGCTTTATGCAGACCATCCCAGCCTTTAAAAAAATGTTTATCTATTTCATCGACAAGCTTAGTAATAGGGCTACCTATCTTATGATCAATCCAACAAACACACTGCACCAGTTTATATAAAGTAATCGAATTAAACAGTGACTGCCATAAAGAAAGGTAGGTAAATTGCTCATCATTTTCTAACAGTCGATGTAAGAAAGTAGAACCACTACGAGGATTACTCAGAATAAACACAGGCTGCTTAACTTCCTGACGGCAGAAGCTAGGAAATAATAGATAGTCTAAACCCTGAAAGAAAGCCACAAACAGGCGTAAAGCGAGTATAGAAGGAATAATAATTAAACCCACAAAAAAGACAAATTTTGGCCGAAAATAGCGAGGCGTAAACATCCGCGCCATAAGTTTTAAAAAAATAGGCCAATAAACAAAGTACATCCAAGCTCCTTATAAGCTATAAAATGACATCGCATAATGTCTAACTTTATAGTGGGTGAAATTCTTTAGATGGCGTGGGAGTCATAGCCCAATAACACCTGAGGTCACTACTCTACAGCAAAATAAGGAGTGTATAAACACTAAAATATTTCAGTGCGATACTATTTTTGTTATATTAAAAATTTCTCAGAATAGTCACCCGTATAAAACATGCCGCAAAATATACAACAAGCTGATTTTGATACTACACTAAGGAACGAGGGTTCAATAATACCCGAGCCTGACTTGTATTTTAAGTTATGTGTCCTGTTTAGTGTAGCCACTTCATAGCAATTTAAAATGGAATATAGTGATCGCTTAGACTTGTAGAATGGGCAAAGGGGTTTTTCGTGCCCATCTTTTAGGCTATGAAGATGGGCACGGGGTAAAGCCCCTTTGCCCATCCTACGTTTAGTGCATTAATTTTATTTAAAAAAAAGCCCTGCTCTCCAATACGAAGAACAGGGCTTTTTTTTCAGCGAAACTTAAACAATTACGATAATTTAGCCAGTGCCGCTTTTGCTTTTGCTTTCTGTCTGACTTTAATTTTAAAGGAAGTCAAACTAGGATCTATCTTTGCATCAATCGCCTTATTAAGATAACTAACGGCAAGATCATCTTTGCCTTGCTCTAATAAAAACTCAGCATAAAAATAATTACTCGCCACACCATTTGGGTCAACATCTAGGGCTTCCAGTAAATATTTCTCCGCTGCTTTATTATCACCAAAAGCAATCGGCCATGCAGGGACTTTATAGTGTAATACCCCCATCGTGACTAATGCTGAACCACCCCGTGCTTTAGGGTTTATATCAATCGCTTTACTTAATAAAGCTTTTGCTTGTTTGACTAAGCCTAAAGCCACAAACATAGAAGCATCTTCAGCCATCGTCAATAAAATCGCTGACTTCACAATCAGCGGTTCCGCCTTACTAGGGAAAGCAATAACCACATCAGTAATATCTTCAGTTAATTGCAAAAATATATTTTTACTTGCAGGGCTCGCTTTAACCGTTGTAGTATCCACCCAACTCTCTTCTATCTTCGATACACGTGCTTGCATCGAGTCAGCAAAGACCGATTGGGTAAAAAGTAGCATAAAAACAACAAACATTAATTTTTTCATGTTTCAAAGTATAGTATCCACTACGTATAAATTCAAGGTAAATGTCAAATATTGTTGTAAAAAAAACAAACAAAAAATATAAATAATTGATTTATAAATAAAAAATAATTAACCTTACATTCCAAGTGGTTTGAATGTTTCATTTTTGATACATATTATTTCGCATGTTGTATAATTACAACGACTGGAAAAATGTTATACTGCAATCCTAATCTTAAATAGCTCTGAAAAAATCAATATGGCGCAACAAAAATCAAGCTGGAATCAATGGAAACTGCTCACCAAAAATGGTCGGCAAGTATGGGCGTATAAGCCTAGCTCCAAAGATATTGATGCGCACCTTGATAATAGTGCTGATTTTTCTGAGCAAGAACGACTTGCTTTTAATAATGATTTTACATTTGACCGCGGAGCAACGCCTTCATCGGCTGATAAGGTTTTCCGCGCACAAGCAGTAGCCGAAAACGGCTCTACATATAAGGGCGAACACCCACAGTCAGATGATCCACAAACACAAGCTGTGATTGATAGCCTAATTAAGGGTATGCACTATTTCAGTCAACTCCAGTCTGAGGAAGGTCATTGGGCTGGCGACTACGGAGGTCCTTTATTTTTACTGCCAGGTTTATTAATTGCTTCTTATATAACAGAGACCCCCTTCCCTGATGCTCATCGGGAAATGATGAAAATCTACTTATTCAACCACCAACATGCAGACGGTGGCTGGGGGATGCATATCGAAGGGCAACCGACCATGTTTGGTACAGTGATGCAATATGTCTCACTGCGCATATTGGGGGCAAGTAAAGAAGACCCTAGGTTACAGAAAGCGAGTCAATGGATCAAAGAGAATGGTGGGGCAACAGGCATTCCTTCTTGGGGGAAATTCTACCTGTCTGTGCTTAATTTATATGATTGGAACGGCTTTAATAGTTTATTTCCAGAAATGTGGTTATTTCCTAAATGGCTACCTGTACATCCCTCAAACTATTGGTGTCATACACGTTTAGTGTATTTGCCAATGGCTTATTGCTATGCAGAGCGGATTACAGTGCCTGAAAATGCGCTTATTCTCTCTTTAAGAGAAGAAATTTACGCCGAAGATTTTGCGAGTATAGACTGGGCAAAACAAAGGGATTATGTGTGTGAAAAAGATTGCTATACCACGCAGTCACCTATTTTAAAATGGATGAACCTGTTTACTAATGGCTATGAAAAAGTCAGACCTCAATGGCTTAGAAAAAAATCCACCGAGTATCTTTTAAAATATTTACAGGCTGATGACCTGCAAACAGATTACTTAAATATAGGACCTGTGAGTAAAGCGATTAACTCGATTTGTACTTGGCATTCAGAAGGCAAAGAATCGCCCGCCTTTAAAAAGCATGTGGCACGTTGGTATGATTATTTGTGGGTTGCAGAAGATGGTATGAAGATGAGTGGTTATAATGGCTCGCAATTATGGGATGTCGCTTTTACCACACGCGCCATGCTAGCCAGTGATTTAGGTTTATTGTTTCCAGAGGTGATCAATAAAAGCTACCAGTTTATTGATAATATGCAGATTATGGCTGAACATGAAAGTCATGCTGAATTTTTTCGTCACCCGATGATTGGTAGCTGGCCTTTTTCCACCGCTGAACAAGGTTGGCCTGTGGCTGATTGTACGGCGGAAGGCTTAGGTGCAACACTTGCAGTACATAAAGCAGGCATATTTAAAACCACGATTAGTGATGAGCGTATCAAGCTCGCGGTGGATATTATTTTATCCTACCAAAATAAAAACGGTGGCTGGCCAACTTATGAATTAAGCCGCGCACCAGAATGGTTAGAAAAACTGAACCCTTCCGAAGTATTTGCCGATATTATGATTGATTACTCTTGGACTGAATGTAGTTCAGCTTGTGTGGTCGCGCTACTTGAAATTAAAGAACTTTACCCCGATTATAAAGACCTGCAAATCGACACTGCGATTAAGCGTGGTTTGCAGTTTATTGTTAAACAGCAAAAACAAGATGGTTCTTGGTATGGTGGCTGGGCAGTCTGTTTTACTTATGCCACTTGGTTTGGTATAGAAGCTTTAGTACAAGGCAAAGAGTATATAGACGCTGATTTACGTCAAACCTGTCTTGATAAGGCATGTGATTTTCTACTCAGTAAACAAATGCCAGATGGCGGTTGGGGGGAAACTTATGAATCCTGCGCCAAGATGGTTTACACTCAAGCGGCAGCCTCTCAAGTGGTTAATAAGGCTTGGGCACTCTTGGGCTTACAAGCAGCAAGTGCCAGTAGCAAAGATGCGATTCAAAGCGGTATAGATTTATTATTGCAACGCCAGTTGGACAATGGCGACTGGGCACAAGAAAATATTTCAGGTGTGTTTAACTATAACTGTATGATTACTTATAGTTCCTACCGAAATATCTTTCCCATTTGGGCGTTAAATCGATATTATCAAGATAACGCTATTAAAATCTAACTATTCGTATTAAAATTAAACAGTTAAAGCCCTTTAAAAAGATTGCCTATGAATACTCTCTCTGAACATACTGATATATATGATATTTGCATCGTCGGCGCTGGCATGGCTGGTGCGACGATTGCCGCTTACCTAGCCCCTAAAGGGATAAAAGTTGCCCTTATAGATAGAGAATATACTGAAAAAAGGCGTATCGTGGGTGAGCTATTACAACCCGGTGCAGTACAAACTCTAAAAAAAATGAACTTAGAGCATTTACTCGAAGGTTTTGATGCGCAACCTATTTATGGTTATGCACTGTTTAATAACGATGAAAAATTCTCTATTTCATATAATCAAGATGAAAGTACAAATTACCACGGTGTAGGGCTGCACAATGGTCGTTTTTTACAAAAAATTCGCGAAGATGTACTCAAAAATGCAAGTGTTACAAAAATTCATGGCACCGTTTCTGAACTGATTGAAAATACAGATGGTGTCGTCACGGGCGTAAAGTACAAAGAAAAACATACCCGTGAAGTCAAAACAGTCAATGCTAAACTCACCATTACCAGCGATGGTTTCTTTTCTAAACTACGTAAAGATTTAAGTAACAATGTTAAAACAGTGACCTCTTTTTTTATTGGTTTAGTGTTAAAGGATTGTGACTTACCTTACCCCAACCACGGACATGTTTTCTTATCTGCTCCGACTCCCTTTATCTGCTACCCCATTTCTAGTACAGAAACACGATTACTGATAGATTTTCCTGGTGACAAAGCCCCTAAAAAAGCCGACATAAAAGAACATATTCTGAATAAAGTCGCGCCTTTCTTACCCCCAGAATTTGAAACCTCCTTTGCCAATGCGATGGAAGATGATGATTTTAAAGTGATGCCTAATCACTATATGGCGGCTAAACCCGTCCTTAAGGAAGGGGCTGTATTATTGGGTGATGCACTGAATATGCGTCATCCCATTACAGGCGGTGGTTTAACAGCTGTTTTTAATGATGTTTTGTTACTCAGTACGCATTTACTCGCCATGCCAAATTTTGATGACCCAAAATTACTGCATGATAAATTAGAGCTGTATTATAAAGATCGTTACCATGCGAATACTAATGTCAATATCATGGCAAATGCTTTATATGGTGTGATGTCTAATGACCTACTTAAACAAGGTGTCTTTGAATACCTAGGTAAAGGGGGCAATAAATCAGGTGGTCCAATTACCTTATTGGCTGGGCTGAATAGAAATCCTACACAATTGATGAAGCATTTTTTCAGTGTTGCTTTACTCTGTATCGGTAATTTATCAGGTAAAAATAAGCTCAGTTTAAACAATGTTTTTCGCATTATGAAAGACGCTTTTTGCATTATCAAACCTCTAGCCGTCAATGAATTGCGCCCTAGCTCGTTTTACAAGAAAAATACTCAACACTAATGCAAGCACTTAAAGATAAAATTCGTGATATTCCAGACTTCCCCAAGCCTGGTATTATTTTTAAAGATATTACGCCCCTGCTTAAAGATCCTGAAGCTTTACGCTTTGCCACTCAACAGCTTGCTGCTCCATTTTTAGACAGCAATATTACCGCTGTAGCAGGTATGGAAGCAAGAGGCTTTATTTTTGGTACATTGGTTGCACAAGCACTCAATGTTGGCTTTATCCCTTTAAGAAAACCCAATAAACTGCCACATGAGACTGAAAGCGTTTCCTATGAGTTAGAGTATGGTTCAACTAGCTTAGAAATTCATAGTGATGCTTTGGGTAAAAATGATCAAGTGTTATTAATTGATGACTTACTCGCCACAGGCGGCACCGCTAAAGCCAGTTGTGAATTAGTTGAACAATTGGGTGCAACAGTAGCAGCTCTAGGCTTTGTGATTGAGTTAGATTTTCTAAAGGGTAGCGATAAACTGGCTGGTTATCAGGTTCATTCTTTGTTGCATTACTAACCTGCACCAATGCCCGAACTACCAGAAGTTGAAACAACCTTAAGGGGCATTACCCCGCATATTAAAAATCAACGAGTCACACAAGTGATTATCCGTCACCCCAAACTACGCTGGCCTATCCCTACTGAATTACCTCAATTACTAGAGCAGCAAAACTTAAATAGCTTAAGCCGCCGTGCAAAATATTTATTACTCCATTTTGACTCAGGCACACTCTTAATTCACTTAGGTATGTCAGGCAGCTTACGGGTGATAGAAACAGGTAGTGCGGTCGCAAAACACGATCACTTTGAACTCGCTTTTGCACACAACAAAAGTATACGCCTAACCGATCCACGCCGCTTTGGTGCTGTCTTATGGCTAGGAAAATCCCCTGAACAACATCCGCTATTAAGTAAACTCGGTCCCGAACCTTTAAGCGATGAACTCACAGGTGATTATCTTTATCAAAAATCTAAAGATAAAAAAGTCAGTATCAAGCAATTTCTAATGAATCAAGAAATAGTCACGGGTGTAGGTAATATCTACTGCACGGAAGTGCTTTATCATGTCGGTATTAGCCCTATACGTGCGGCAGGCAATATATCCCTTAAACGCTATCAATTACTCAGCAGCCAAATTAAGCAAACACTGAGCTTAGCAATTGAGCAAGGCGGCACGACACTGCGTGATTTTGTCGGTAGTGATGGCAAACCTGGATATTTTAAACAAGAACTCAGCGCTTATGGTCGTGCTGGGCTACCCTGTGAGAATTGCCAACAGCGACTCAGTGAAATAAAACAAGCACAACGCACCACCGTTTACTGTAAACACTGTCAAACATAAGATAAAACATAATGACTGAAGAAGATTTAACAAAAGATAAAGTAAATCAAGAAACCTCAAAAATCCCTTGGGCTGAGCTACAACGCTTTTTTGCTCAAGGGCTTGCTGTCTATGTCTCCCCTAAACTGGATTTAGTCACGGTCGCCGATGCCTTTGCAAAAGATGATAAAGCCCAAGTTGACGCTTGGATGCAGGCGCAACATGTCCATTTAGTGACAGATCAACAAGCCTCAGAATGGATACAAAAAAATGATCAAGTTTGGGCCGTGGTACTTAAGCCCTGGATATTAGTACAAACTATTTAAAGGCGAAAGGTACGCAATGCGATACCCTACGATAGCTAAACAAGCTTTAACAAGCAACTAAAAAAAGTAAGCAATTTATAGCAAACTTAGGCGACTGGCAATTAGCTATAATAGCAAGCGCCCTTAGCTCCACTGCCATTAAGTTAAGATTATTTTTCAAATAAAATCAATGAACTAAACGTAGGATGGGTAGAGTGTCTTTTTGCGAAACCCATCATTATATGCACAAAATGATGGGTTTCACTGCGCGCCTAAAAAGGCAGGCGCTCCACTCTACCCATCCTACAGTGTATTTTGTCTTTTTAATGCTTTGATTTTATTTATCTATTTCTTAACTTAATGGTAGTGACCCTTAGCTCCCCCTACTAGACCCGAGAAACCTATGGAAAGAAATGACGCAATGTCCTTTATCCTTAAGCTATTAAAGCTTATGCTGGATAAAGATGGTTCTGATTTATTTATTACTGCGGGCTGCCCCCCTTCAATAAAAATCAAAGGCACAATGACCCCTGTGTCAAAACAAGCCTTATCTGTCAACGATTCAAAAGCACTGACCCAGTGTATTATGAATGATAAGCAATTAAAGCAATTTGAAGAAACCAAGGAATGTAACTTCGCGATTTCTCCCGGCGGTTTAGGGCGATTTCGTGTTAATGCCTATGTACAACGTGGTAACCAAGGCTTAGTCATGCGAACGATTGCCTCCGTCATCCCTAGTTTTGAGAAACTAGGTCTACCCTCGGTGCTTAAAGATCTTATTATGACCAAAATGGGATTAATCATTATGGTCGGGGGAACAGGCTCAGGTAAATCAACTTCGATGGCTTCCATGATAGATTATCGTAATGAAAATAGTTATGGTCATATTATTACCATTGAAGACCCTATTGAATATGTGCATGATCATAAAGGTTGCGTCATTATGCAGCGTGAAGTAGGCGTGGATACCGATGACTGGGAAGTTGCCTTACATAACACTTTACGTCAAGCACCTGATGTGATTGTTTTAGGCGAGATTCGTGATAAAGAAATTATGAACTTTGGTTTAGAATTTGCCCAAACAGGGCATTTAGCACTTGCAACGCTACACGCAAACAATGCGAACCAAGCCATCGACCGTGTATTAGGCTTTTTTGACACCGCGACGCAAGCCAAATTAATGCAGGATATTTCCTTAAATTTACGCGCAATTGTCTCACAACGCTTAATTAAGACCGTTGACGGAGGACGTTGTGCGGCCATTGAGATTTTAATTAATACCCCGTTAATTTCAGATTTAATTGCCAAAGGGGATGTCTCAGGCATTAAGCCTATTATGGCAAAATCACGTGAACTCGGTATGCAAACTTTTGATCAAGCACTTTTTGTACTGCATCAAGAAGGTCAAATAAGTTATGAAGAAGCGCTTAGAAATGCAGATTCAGCTAATGAATTACGATTACAAATTAAACTAGCAGGTGGAGCAGGCTTAGGCGGTAGTGAGTTAATGCTTGAAGATACTGATGATGATGGAGAATTCTAAATGGATCTCAAACCTTATCTAAAATTAATGATCGACAAAAAGGCCGATAATTTATTTTTAACGGCTAATTTAGCCCCTTGTTTAGAATTTTCAGGGCAGAAAAAAAGCGTAGGTCAAAACAAATTAAGCAGTGATGTTCTCGATACACTCTTTAATGACCTCACCAATGAAGCTCAGCGTCTACAGTATTCCATTGATAATCAAGTGACAGTTTCTGCACACTTACTGGATAATCAAGAATTCATTATTGATATTAGTGAGAAAAATGATAAATATACGATTACGATCAGTAAAGGACAAAGCAGTGTTGCTGTCATTGATTCTAGCTTAGAGAATATACAAGTTTTAGGCACAGCCCCTAAAGATAATACTCTGAATATTCTCCCCTATTTACAAAAGATTGTAGAACTAGACGGCTCAGATTTATTTATTACCGCAGGTTCAGCGGTTAAAACAAAAATACATGGCTCTGCTGTTGCACTCGATAATTTTTTATTAACGCCTGAGATGACTGAGTCAGCCGCTCATGCGATCATGGATGAAAGGCAGATTAAAGAGTTTAAAGAAACCCATGACCTCGATTTTGCGATCAGCCTTCCTGATGGTAGCGCACGCTTCCGAGTCAATGCATTTTACCAGCGTCGTACCGTCGGAATCGTGTTACGTTTAATCCCGATGATTATCCCTACCACGCAAGATTTAGACCTCCCTGACTCACTGCCTGAATTAATTATGGCTAAACGTGGCTTATTACTGATGGTCGGTAGTACAGGTTCAGGTAAGTCAACCTCCTTAGCGGCGATGATCAACCATCGAAATATGAACGTCGCGGGTCATATCTTAACCATTGAAGACCCTGTTGAATTCTCTCATCCCAACCTAAAATCTATCGTCAACCAACGTGAAGTGGGTATTGATACAGTCTCTTATGCACGCGCGCTAAAGGCAAGTTTACGTGAAGCACCCGATGTTATTTTGATC
>WTCM01000056.1 GCA_013138595.1 Methyloprofundus sp.
TAATTGCAGGAATGATCGTTGGTCCTTCGGGGTTTGGCTTGATTGATAATATTAATGAGATTGCTCATCTTGCTGATATTGGCGTGGTACTGTTACTGTTTGTCATTGGCATAGAACTTAAACCTTCACATTTATGGCAAATGCGTCGTTTAGTCTTTGGGCTAGGCTCTTTGCAATTATTTCTAACGGGATTTTTACTTTCTGAAATAGCTTATTTATTCTTTGACATTCCTTTAAATGCCGCCATCCTGATTGGCCCTGCCTTAGCCTTATCTTCAACGGCCTTTGTTTTACAATTATTAACCGAACAAAAACTACTTACCTCAGCTTATGGGCGTAGCTCATTTTCTATCTTATTATTACAAGATCTCGCCGTCGTACCATTACTTGCTTTAATCCCTTTATTGTTGATGCCTGAATTAACGATAGGCGAAGAAATAGGCATTGCTCTACTAAAATCTTTAGTAATCCTCAGCTTAATTATCGTCTTAGGGCGCTTTTTTTTACATCCTATTTTGCATCGAGTTGCCTTGTCTAGGAACCCAGAAGTCTTTACTGCATCCGCTGTGCTTATTGTATTAGGGACCGCTTTACTTGCTGAGTATATTGGTTTTTCTATGGCAATGGGGGCTTTTTTAGCTGGCTTATTAATTTCTGATTCCGCTTATAAACATCAGATTATGGCTGAAATACAGCCCTTTCGTGGCTTATTATTAGGCTTGTTTTTTATGTCTATGGGCATGTCGCTTCAATTAGGCTTGGTTTTTGCCAATCCATTACTGGCTATTGCTCTCGTTGCTTTATTGGTGAGCATCAAAATATTAATGCTCTGGCCAATTGCTTATTTATTTGGCTTAAATTTAAAAAATAGCTTAGCCGTCGCTTTAGTCTTAGCACAAAGCGGTGAATTTGCTTTGGTACTTTTTTCCTTAGCATTACAATCTCAGTTGCTTGAAGCGGCCTTGTTTCAGCAGTTATTAGTCGTTGTTTTATTAAGTATGTTGGTGACCCCCTTACTCGCTTATTGTGCACAGCGACTCGCAAGGTCGGCCAGCGTAAAAAAAATAAACCCTATTGAAAAACCCGTAGAAGCTCCCATTGTTTTAGCTGGATTTGGTCGAGTAGGACATAGGATCGGTGAGATTTTATCCTTATCAGGCTATGATTTTGTTGCCTTAGACAGTGATGCGGCGATTGTAGAAGCTGGGCGCGCGGAGGGCTTACCTGTTTTTTATGGGGATGTTTGTAATCTGGAGGTCTTAAAATCAGTGGGGGCAAGTCATGCCCAAGTGATGATTGTCACCTTAAATGATCCTGATGCCGCGGAGCGGTTGGTTGAATCCTTATTGATAGAGCACCCTAAGATTAAAATTTTCGTACGTGGACATAGTTTGACTCAGTGCCAAGAATTAAGAGGCATGGGGGCAGCAGGTGCTGTCTCTGAATATGTGGAAGTGAGTATTGAATTAGCGCGTATGGCGTTAACCCACAGTGGAGTCAGCCATTTAGAACAAAAAATAGTTTTAGGCGGTTTTAGGCGTAAATACTATGCGGAGATTGATGCGGGCATTGATGAGGAGCCTAAGCCATAAAGCGAAAGCCCTTTGCTATTACATATGATTATTATGAGTTTATTTAACCCTTATTAAATGAAATAGCGGAAAACACTAAATCTTCCAGAAACTCAATGACCTCTGCTTCATCTTTATTCCCACCAAAGTCTGTTAATGAAGGTAAATTATTCATAAAGAAATTCTGAAGATGCGCCATTTCAATAATGGTAGACGCTAATGATTTGGGATATTTATAGCTAGGATTGCACTCTAAAATCATATTGCCGAGAACCGCACAAAGATCTTTATAGGGCTTAAATAATTGATCCTTATTATCTTCAGAAACACTTCTGGTTAAGTAGGTCTTGGAACCTTCGGTAATAATGATTTGATGCAATCTGCTTTCATCAATATGATCGGTTCTCAGATCATCTTCTACCGTGCTAGAAAGTAACTTAATCACCTTCTTTAACTTAAGCATTGGATCTTTCATATTATGGGTATGGAAGCCAACCTGATACTCAAGCCAACTCCAGTACCACGCCATTAAATAAATCAGTAATTTGTGTTTATTTTCGAAATATCGGTAAATCCCCGCCTCAGTTGACCCCATCTCTTTTGCCAGCTTTTTAAACGTAAAATCTTCAAAACCATTTTGATGAATTAACTGAATGCTGTGCAAGATAATCTTTCTACCCAGTTCCGATTTTTCTGGATTTCTAAGAAATAATTTCTCATTCATTTTAATCTGTAACTGTATTTCCATCAGGTCACCTAATCAGTTTTGGTCTTAATTTTAATGCGGTAATGACAAAGCTATATCGAAATTTTTTGTAAAAAATAAACTCAATTCTTTACAATCTTAAATGATAGTATTACTATCATACTAAAATAGCAATGCTATTTCATGTAAGTTTAAACCAACTACTTGGAGAAGTAAAAAATGTTTAAAGAAATTAAAAACGACTTACCCGCCAGTATTGTTGTATTTTTTGTAGCGCTTCCTTTATGTCTTGGCATTGCTTTGGCATCTGGAGCCCCTTTATTCTCTGGTATTATCGCGGGTATTGTCGGTGGCATCGTCGTGGGTATTGCCAGCGCCTCAACTCTTGGTGTCAGCGGCCCAGCGGCAGGTTTAGCTGTGATTGTGTTAACCGCTATTACAACCTTAGGTTCCTGGTCTGCCTTTTTATTAGCCGTCGTTTTAGCGGGAGTTATTCAGCTAGTTATGGGCTTTGCTAAGGCAGGCTTTATTGCCTACTTCTTTCCGTCATCAGTCATTAAAGGGATGTTAACGGGCATTGGTTTATTGATTATTTTAAAGCAAATTCCGCATGCTCTAGGCTATGATAAAGATATGGAAGGTGATGATGCTTTTTGGCAAATGGATGGAGAAAATACCTTTACAGCGATTATCAGTGCTTTTGAGGCATTTTCTCCTGGAGCGGCCTTGATTGCCGCACTTTCCTTAGTCATTCTTATTTTATGGGACACTGTTTTACTTAAAAAACATAAGATATTTCAATTGATACAGGGACCGATTGTCGTTGTGGTGTTAGGTATTGTGATGAATATGGTTTACCAAAATGATTTATTGAACTTTAGCTTAGCGGCTGATCAAGTCGTAAGCCTTCCTGTGCCTGATAGCTTAACTGGATTTTTTAATCAATTTACCTTCCCAGATTTCTCAGCCATTAGTAATATTGAGGTTTGGAAAGTTGCCTTTGTTATGGCGATTGTCGCCAGTTTAGAAACCTTATTATGTGTTGAAGCAACTGATAAACTTGATCCTGATAAAAGAGTAACCCCTACAAATAGGGAATTAAAAGCGCAAGGTTTGGGCAATATTGTGTCTGGTTTGATAGGTGGATTACCCGTTACTCAAGTGATTGTACGTAGCTCGGCAAATATTGACTTTGGTGGTAAAACTAAATTATCTGCAATACTTCATGGCATATTTTTATTAATTAGCGCGATTAGTATTGCAGGTTTATTAAATAAAATCCCCTTAGCCAGTTTAGCGGCTATTCTGCTTATGGTGGGCTATAAATTAGCTAAACCTGCTCTTTTTAAACACATGTACAAGTTAGGGTGGGAACAGTTCGCTCCCTTTACCGCGACGGTGATCGGTATATTAATGACGGATTTATTAGTCGGTATATCAATCGGTATGGGCTTTGGTATTTTCTTTACCTTACACCATAGTTATCGAAATTCGCATTATATGAAAAATGTGATTAGTACAGAAAATGGCCAAGAAGTTCATCATCTGGTTTTGGCTGAAGAGGTATCTTTTATCAATAAAGCGGGGATTTTAAATACCTTAAATGAAATCCCTAATAATACTAAAGTGATTATTGATTGTACCTATTCAAAATCTATTGCTTACGATGTCATTGAGATTATAAAAAATTATGAAAGTAATGCTAAAACTAAAAATATCACCATTGAAAAGATAAATTTTATAGAGCCACTAATCTCATAAACTCTTTAGAAAATAAAAATAAAAATGAAAACATTAACACATGAAATGCAAGCCGCTATTACACCTATAATGGCATTAGATTTATTAAAAGAAGGTAATAAGCGATTTATCAATAACATGAAAGTCAATCGCAATTTGTTACAACAGGCAAATGAAACTTCTGATGGGCAACACCCATTTGCGGTTATTTTAAGTTGCATAGATTCACGCACATCAGCCGAGTTGATTTTTGATCAAGGATTAGGTGATGTATTTAGTATCCGCATAGCGGGTAATATTATTAATGAAGATATTTTAGGCAGCATGGAGTTTGGCTGTAAAGTCGCAGGCGCTAAAATAATCGTGGTGCTAGGGCATAGTAAATGTGGTGCGGTAAAAGGCGCTTGCGACCATGTAGAAATGGGCAATTTAACGGCTTTATTAAGTAAATTACAGCCTGCTATTTATGATGAAAAGACCGTTACCGAAAATCGTCACTCAGCTAATGAAGAGTTCGTGGAAAAGGTGTCCATGATTAATGTTAAACGAACCGTCCATGCGATTATGGAGCGTAGCCCTATTTTAAAGGACATGATTGAGAGTGGTGCTATTGGGATAATCGGTGGTAATCATAATATCAACACAGGGGAAGTTGTTTTTTATAACGATACAACCACTATTAACAGCCACCCATCGACAAACTAGGTCTCTTAATCTATAGAAAAATAGACCATTCCTAAAGTGCTATCAACAAGCTAGCTATCGTAACATAGGTAGCCTTTAGAAAAACAAGGGTATAATGTTTTTTCATGACAACAAAGTCTAGTTTTAAACCCTAAAAACTATTTAATTATGCATAAAAAGACACTTAGCTTGGTGCTAGCTAATTTATTGCTACTACTTCCAATGCCTGTATTAAGTGGACAGGTAAATCCCAATAATTTAGACCTGACGACGCACTTTGCTGGGTATCTTGTTCTACTCATATTTTTCATCGCTTATACTTTGGTCGTTTTTGAAGAAAAACTACATTTACAAAAATCTAAGCCTGTTTTAGTCGCTGCGGGCATTATTTGGGCCATTATTGCCTATGTGTATAAAACCCACGGCTTAAGCGAAATTGCTCGTGCGGCTCTGGAACATAATTTTCTTGAATATACCGAACTGTTCTTTTTTCTGTTGGTTGCGATGACCTATATTAGCGCCATGATCGAACGAGGTGTTTTTGATGCATTGCATTTTAAATTGGTTTCCCAAAATTACAGTTATCGGCAGTTATTTTGGATTACTGGAGGGCTCGCATTTCTGATTTCCCCCGTTGCGGATAACCTGACCACCGCGTTAATTATGTGTACTGTCGTCTTAAGTGTCGGTGCCGCCAGCCCCAAATTTATTTCCATTGCCTGCGTCAATATTGTCGTTGCGGCAAATGCTGGAGGTGCCTTTAGCCCTTTTGGTGATATTACGACACTGATGGTTTGGCAAAAAGGCATTTTAGAGTTTACGACTTTTTTTAAGTTATTTATTCCTTCCGCACTTAATTTTGTCGTCCCTGCGACAATTATGTGTTTTTACCTGCCCAAAGATAATCCTGCCTTACCTGAAGAGGGAAGCACCATGATAAAGCACGGCGGTATTATGATTATTTTCTTATTTTTGGCAACCATTGGCACCTCAATTTTCTTCCATCAATTTCTTCATTTGCCGCCTGCTATTGGTATGTTAATGGGCTTAGGTTATCTGAAAATATTTGGTTATTACCTCAGTTTAAAATTCAGAAAAGAAGAGTCCTCTTTTGATTCGGTGCCAGGGTCTGAAGGTAAAGGCAGTGCTTTTGATGTATTTAGCCATATTGCTAAATCAGAGTGGGATACCTTATTTTTCTTTTATGGCATTATTATGGCGGTTGGCGGCATAGGATTTATGGGCTATTTATCCGTCACGTCCGAATTTATGTATGGTGAATTCGGTGCTACAACCACCAATATACTTCTCGGCATAGTATCAGCTGTCATTGATAATATTCCTGTCATGTTTGCGGTATTAACAATGGCTCCAGAGATGTCAGAAAACCAATGGTTATTAGTGACTCTCACTGCGGGGACAGGTGGTAGTTTATTATCTATTGGCTCTGCGGCTGGTGTTGCTTTAATGGGACAGGCAAAAGGTTTTTACACTTTTTCCAGTCATCTAAAATGGATGCCAGCTATTGCGCTAGGCTATTTTTCTAGTATCTGTGCGCATTTGTTAATTAATTAAAGAGAGTGGACATTTTGGCTACAGGTTTAATACGAGACACGCAGTATAGCGGCATTTTCGTAGGTGCGGTTTAGCCGCACAGTGCAGATAAACCTACACTGTGCGACTATTATATCCCGTGTTTTGTGCTAGCCTTATTTTTCATTCACAAGAGAATGAGCATCATAAATTGTTTCATCCACAACACTTTTTTCTTTCAATAGCTGAATCGTTATTGTTGTAAAAGTATCCGTATTAGTGTCTTGAGTATTTGATCTGCCGCGCCCATAAACATGAGCATTTCCCACGCCAAGCTCGGTTTCTTTAATCTCTTGTTCAGATTTTCTGTGTATGACCTTAAAAAATGAATAATTTTCTTTAAGCGTAATTTGAGCGGCTTTTTTCAAAACATAGTCATGTCTGGTTTCTGTATCCGTATAAGTATTACCTGTAAAGTCAATTCTCCAAACATCATTTTTCAATTGCTCTTGATAAAACCCTCGCCCTCCACTTAAATAAGTTTTTTCAGTATCATATTTAGTCGCACAACCTGAACTCACTATAATAGTAAGTGCTAACCCAATAAGAGTATTTTTTTTCATCTTGATTTCCAATAAAAGTTACATATATTCATTAACTGCACCCATACTCCAGCAAAACTATTTTCATCACTTTGTGAAAGCTTATGCCGCCAATATTCCACACCTCTGAGCACAGCTAATTATACAAGAAAAGCTAGATGACTACTTCCATAAAGAGAGTGTTAAATAAACTTTTCTATTACGTACACCCCATAACAATCACCTGATTTTCTCATCAAAATCATTAGATAACTCATCCTTAAATCCCGCCATAACTACTCGCACCGCCCCCTTGATAATGGCTATACACATGCTGATAAACGACTAAACTTATATCTGCTAATTCCTTATCAGGATAAGAGGCAGGTGGTAAATATTCCAAAGCATCAGAAATCATCACTTTGACCTGAGAACTTACCTGCTCACTCTCCCGCCAGCGTTCAATTTTCAGTTTTTCAAATTTTAAGGTCTCTAAAGTTTTCTTGGCTACTTTTTTAACCTCAATCTCTTCTTTAGCAGTCAACTCAGGCTTACGCAATAAATCATAAATTGCCAGTGTCTCTTCATTCAACCCCTCCCTAACAGCACGTTCCATTTCAGGTGATAAATCATCAGCCATAAACTCATTCAGATCATTAAAAGCTTTCTGTACTGCCTGTATATCTTTACCTACGTTATATTCTTCAATAATAGTTTTATACTTATCGTAAAACTCCATTCTGATTGGGTTTTCTTGTACCATCTGCTCCAATTTTTTCTCGATGGCATTTTGCAAGTCAAACACCACTGTATTTTTATGTTTCGACTGAGCAAAAGCCGCGCGAAGCTTGTCAAAATCTAAACAACTTAAATCTACAAAATCAGTTTCACGTACTTCATTATTAACCAGACTGACACTCATATTCACTTCTTGCTGTAAACGTAGCATCACACTGGAAATATCCGCACTTTTAAGCGTTTGATTTAACTGTCTATAAATAGCATTAAGCGCATTATAGTAAGGCGTAAACGGTTTAACTTCTTGTTCAGGATACAATGCCTTATATTGACGAAAGACCTGTCGTGCTGCCACTTCAAATTGTGTGCGGGTGGTTTCATTCAGGCAAACTGCATTGCTCGCTTCCTCGATTTTAGCCAGACTAAGCATAGGGCTTGCTGCATGAATTAAACTCTCTAAATCAAATTCCACTTTCAATAAAAAATCCTGCACCACAACAATTGACGCTTCCACCTCCACAATCATGGCTTCCAGTTTTTCGATAGGATTAGCGGGTTCACCCGCCGCCCCAGCTTTATTTTTACCCCCTTCACCATACACCGAATAGGCTTTCTCCAACTGCTGATAAACATTGCCATAATCAACAATTAAACCATTCTCTTTTTCATCATCATACACACGATTAGCACGCGCAATCGTTTGCATTAACGTATGTCCTTTAATCGGCTTATCCAAATAGACCGTAGACACACAAGGTACATCAAAGCCAGTAATCCACATCGCACAGACAAAGGCTAAACGAAACGGGTTATGCTCATCCTTAAATTCTTTTTCTAAATCACGGTTCAGCATGTTTTTACGATGCGGCTCTATATCCAGCCCCAACTTGGCAAACTTGTTCAATTCATTTTGCTCAGGGCTGACCACCACACAGACTTCCGTTGCCTGTACCCGCTTTAAATGCTGTCTTAACTGCACCAGCTGCTGCTCATCTTCAGCTTTTTCAATACGCTGTGCTAACTCCGCGATATACTCAGCCCAATATTTCATGCTTAGCTGATACATGCGCACAGCCGTAGGTTTGTCCAATGCGACAAACATTGCCTTTCCCTGATAGCCACGTTCATTAAAATGCCACACCAAATCCTTAGCAATCGCATCTAAACGTACTTCCGAGGTTAAAATAGGATAATCACGTTTAAATTCACGCTCTAACTTACGCCGTTGATCGTCATCTAATTCTTCATCATTAATAATCTCCGCTATGCGTTCATCTAGTTCAGGATTATCAATATCCAGCTTTTCACCCCGATTCAAATAACGCAGTGGCAAGGTCGCGCCATCTTCTATCGAGCGTTTAAAATCATATACCGACACATAATCACCAAAAATATTTTTGGTCAATTCCAGCTCATCCTTAATAATTGGAGTCCCCGTAAAACCTAAATACGCCGCATTAGGTAAAGCATTAAAACGCATATTACGCGCAAAATCACCCTCTTGTGTGCGGTGCGCCTCATCAGAAATCACAATAATATTATCGCGTTCCGTTAATAAGGGGTACGCTTGCTCTTTTTTAGGGTCAATCGAAAACTTATGAATCAGAGTAAAAATATAACGGTGATTTTCTTGTAATAATTCACGCAAATGCACACGGCTTTTCGCGCGTATATTTTGCTCACCGACCACGCCAACCCCTGTAAACGTATCATATAGCTGGTTTTCTAATTCCGAGCGATCCAGCACAATAAGAAACGTCATCCCAGCACCGTATTGACGCAGGATTTTTTGACACATAAACACCATTGAATAAGACTTACCCGAACCTTGAGTATGCCAAAACACGCCTAATTTTTGCTTTAAATCTTGCAGATTTTTCGCCCTAGCCACGACTTTATTCACCCCGATATATTGATGGTTTTTCGCCATCAACTTAATCACTTCATCGCCCTCACCATCAAACAATAAAAAATTCTCGACTAGGTCTAACAAACGGGTTTTAGCGCAAGTGCCACGTAATAAAGTATCAAGACTCACCAGCCCCTCTTCGTCCTCATCAATACGTTTCCATTCCAAAAAGAATTGATAAGCACTAGTGACAGTCCCGACCCGCGCATCCGTGCCATTACTGAGAATAATAAACGCATTACAATGGAATATATCGGGGATAGTGTCTTTATAATCGCTTAAGTTGTCATCAAAAGCATGGCGTAAATCCGTATGATGGGCTTTTAGCTCAAAAAATACCAGCGGAATACCATTTACAAAGCCCACTATATCGGGGCGGCGGCGATACAATCTACCGATTATTTCAAATTGGCGTACCGCTCTAAAATCATTTTTCTCAGGATGCGCAAAATCAATCACTCGTAGCTGTTTCTTTTGCAACACGCCTTTAGCATCTTGATAGCTGACAGGCACGCCATTTAGCAAATAATGATATTTTTCTTTATTAATCGCCGCCAAATGCTTATCAGCAACCGCACTGCTTAAGAGACTCACCGCTTGTTGATAAGCGGTATCGGGTAAATCAGGATTCAAGTTTTTTAAAGCGGCTAATAAATAACGCACTAATAGCACTTCAGACTTATTCACCCGCCCTAATAAGCCTTGTTTACGTGATGGATCGTCTAACGTGGTTAAGTCTTCTTTTCCCCACGCATACTCAACCGTCCAGCCTAAATCCTCTAACACGTCTTGGGTCGCAGCTTCCACTAAAGCCTCTTCGGAATACTCATCACTCATGGCTCTTTCCTTGTCCTTGTTTATTTAACAACTTCTGTAAGAATCGCTGTTTTGGGTACAAACTTAATAGCAGTGATGCGTGGCATACCCTCACATTTTCTAAAGGTACGCGATGCGATACCCTACTTCATAAAACGGTCTGAAATTTGCCCAAAATGCGTTTTGGACTCCAATATTTGTTATATCCAAAAAAATCACTTTTCTGTGCATATCAAAAAGACATGCACAGAAAAAGCCGTTTTCGTGTGCATGTTAAATTGAGTTCGATGCTAATAATCTTGTTTATGCTGGTTAATATAGCGGCTTAAATATAACACGGGGAGCGTTAATAAATCCTGTTTAATCAAATACAAGACGCTGATAATACTCTCCAGCTTTTATAGTTCCCATGCTCCGCGTTACTGCCATTAAGTTAAGAGATATATTTATAATATACAAGATGTTATACCGTAGGTTGGATAAGATTTTTTATTGAGCAGCATTAAAAAACGCATCCGACATGTTTGATACTCCAGAATGTCGGATTTCGTTATCTGCGCTACGCTAGATAAGCTCATCCAACCTACGTGTAATATATTGATTATAAAATGATAAATCCTTAACTTAATGGCAGTAATGCTCCGCGTGGGAACCATGGATTAATGGTTTATCGCCTGCTTACATACTGCTGTAACCACTGATTTAATTCCATTCTATCCATTTTTCCAGAGGCAATAGATAAAATAATACTTTCTTGTTCATCCACATTAACTGTAATTTCAAAACCATTCATTAACAGAGTCACCTCAATAGCCGCATGACCAATACGTTTATTACCGTCTATAAAAGGATGGTTATTAATTAATGAAAAACCTAAAGCAGCAACCTTATCAATTAAAGTAGGGTAAAGTAACTCGCTTTCATAACTCATATTAGGCTGTGCTATAGCTGACTCTAAAATACCCATATCACGAATACCCTGTCCTCCACCTGATTGTTGCAATAGCCGCTGATGTAACAAAACAACTTGCTCAATGGTTAATAATCTCATTAAGATAATCGTTTATACAATTCTGCATTTTTATCAAGAGTATGCTCCATAGCTTGTTCAAAGCTTAATTCTGCTGGGTCTTCATGCTCAATGATTTTTATTTTATTAGTCGGTAAATTTTTTAAGACCTCTAATAAGGCAGGATAGAACGATTCATCTACTTGAATTTGTAAGGCTTTCATTAGGGTTCTCCTGAAATGTTTGAACTAGGTAACTGTACCATATCAATATCGGTAGGCAGTGACAATAAAGGGATTGTGTAAGTCATTTAAATCCTCCTAAGCTTTTATAGTTTCCATGCTCCACGTCACTGCCATTAAGTTAAGCATTAAATGATTATTAAACAAAAAGTGATGATGTAGGCTGGGTTAGATTTGCAAGCGTAGCGCGGCAAACGTAACCCAGCATTTTACGCATATCCAGAAATGCTGGGTTACGCTTTTATTGCTACGCAAATAAAAACTAACCCAGCCTACATGGCAGTGATGCTCTGCGTGGGAACGGATGGGTTAATGCTTGCCTCGCTGTTATAGGCTGACTCAGTAGGGCGGGCTTTATTGACGACGGGGTCAGCTAGAGCAAGTGAGTCTACATCAATCATACCTGTCATTAGGCGAGGTAAAAGGATGTCTCGGGCTTCTTTTAGGTGTTGGTTTTGTTTAACTAAATTAGAAATTGAGGATATGATATTTTTATATAAAAAATTATATTCATTCAATACATCATCAGTTGGAATAATAAATTCGTAGTTTT
>WTCM01000197.1 GCA_013138595.1 Methyloprofundus sp.
GCTTTATTGGTAAAAGTCACGGCAAGAATATTGTAAGGTGAGATATTTTCTATTTGGATTAGCCAAGCAATACGATGCACTAAAACTCGTGTTTTACCACTCCCTGCACCTGCTAATATCAACATAGAGCGTGCAGGCGCAGAAACCGCAGCACGTTGTGCATCATTTAAAGAATCAATAATTGCCGTTACATCCATTGCTTAACCTGTTTTAACGCGTTGAAAAGATAAAAAAATACAGAGTATTATACCAACCCCAATAATTAATGACTTTAACACCGTCACTCCCGAAGTCTGTTTATCGGGAGTCTACGCTAAGCATGGATTCCTGCTAGAAGCATGCAGGAATGACAAGAGTGTATTTGAATATATTGGGATTGGTATTATACCCGAATAAGAATAAGAGAAATTTTGTGCAAAAAAAAGCCGAATCAACTGAGCGCTGATTCGGCTTTATATGCTTTAAAAAAGCATCATATACGGCTTACTTACTCCGCTTTACCCACAATTTTATTGGTAATGTACCATTGCTGACAAATAGATAAAGTATTATTTGTGACCCAGTATAAAACTAAACCTGCTGGGAAGAACAAGAAAAATACCGTAAAGACAATCGGAAACATACGCATAATCTTTGCTTGTAATGGATCTACTGGCGCTGGGTTTAAGCGTTGCTGTAGAAACATCGTAGTCCCCATAATCACAGGCAGTACAAAGTAAGGATCTTTTGCGGATAAATCTTGCACCCAAAGTAAGAAAGGCGCTTGTCTTAGTTCAACCGTTTCAATCAATACCCAGTATAAAGAAATAAACACGGGGATCTGCACCATAATCGGTAAACAACCGCCCATTGGATTAACCTTTTCCTTACGGTATAGGCTCATCATTTCTTCGTTAAAGCGCTGTCTATCATCGCCATAACTTTCTTTTAGCTGTGCTAGACGCGGCTGCAATTTACGCATATTCGCCATTGATTTATAACTTGCCGCTGATAATGGGAAGAAGATAGCTTTAATGCAAAGCGTCACACCCATAATCGAAAAGCCCCAGTTATTCACTACATTATCGTGAATCCAGTTAAGCAATGCATAGATAGGCTTAGCAATCACTGTTAACCAGCTGTAATCAACGGTTAACTCTAAACCAGGCGCAATCTCATCCATCACTGGCTGAATTTTAGGCCCTGTAAATAGCTGGCTATTAAAAACTGCACTGGTGTTTGGAGCCACTGAAATCGCTTCAGAATAAGAACCAATCACAAAACGCTGCTTACTTAACTCTTTAGTAAAGTAAGTGTGCTTTTCAGCAGCAGGTGGAATCCATGCCGTCGCAAAATAATGCTGAATCATTGCAGACCAACCGCCAACCGTGACAGTTTTTAGGTCTTCGTCCGCCATATCTTCAAAATCAATCTTTTGATACTTATCTTCTTCGGTGTATACAATTCCCCCCGAATAAGTACGAATAAAGGTATTCCCTTTTTCGTCAGTATGCGGCACTCTTAATAGCTGCGTATACTGTCTACCCGCCCAAGCATTTGCAGAACGGTTATCAATTTTTTGTGCTAGTTGAACAGCATAACTACCACGTGTAAAAGTATAAGTTTTGGTATAGCTTAAACCTTGATTATCCGTCCACGTTAAAGGAATCGATAAGCTATTTTCACCGTTTTGTAATGCGTAGCTCTTACGTGCAGAACGTAATTGCACATTATGGTTAGGCAGTTTAACGGAACCATTATTGGTTAATACGCCACTCTGTCCTAAAAATAATTTATCAGGGCTGCTATCAAATAAGCGAACCTTTGGCTCTTCGCCTTTATCCACAGTGTAATCTAATAAATCAAGATTACGTAATGTACCGCCTTGTAAATCTATTTCAAGTTGGTAAACGTCAGTGGTGACGGTAATAATATTATCATTCACCGCATCCGAGAAAGGCAGTTCACCGTTTGCGCCATCTCCCGCTACGCTAATGGGGTTGCCATTGGCATCAATCACGACTTGAGCAGGCACTTCAGGTTGAGGCCCGTAATCTGCTTGCCACGCCTCCCATAACATTAATGAAATCATCGACAGTACGACGATGAGTACAAACCTTATATTCTCCATTTTTTCTTACCAACTTTTGGGGGTACAGGATCATCAATATCACCATTATGGTAGGGGTGACATCGGAGTAATCGTTTTATTGTGAGATAAGAGCCAACTATCGCGCCATGCAGCGTAATTGCTTGCATAGCATAGCTCGAACAAGAGGGGTGAAAGCGGCAGTGACTTCCTAGCAAAGGGCTTATAAAGTACTTATAAAACTTAAGCAGGGCTACGAGAATGTGGCGCATCGCTGTATTAATTTAAGCCAATGCTTAGCCAGTGAAGCTTGTAGTATTTTTGAATCAACAGCCGCCGCTTCCCTGCGTGCCATAACAACAAGATCTATATGTGTCATATCATGTTGCTGTAATCTAAAGCTTTCCCGTGCCGCACGCTTAATTTTATTTCTATCAACAGCACGACGAATATTTTTCTTAGCAATGGCAAGCCCTAGACGCGGGTGGTCTAGTTCATTAACAATGGCAAGTATCGTAAAATATTTATCGCTAGACCTTTCAGCTTTAGCAAAAACACGCTTAAATTCTGCAGGTTCCCTTAAGCGTACTTGCGCGGGAAAACTAGCGGCTTTCTGTGTCAATGTTAAAGTGCTAGTGTGTGACGACCTTTTGCTCTACGAGCATTAATGACGTTACGACCGCCATTAGTTGCCATTCTTGCACGAAAACCGTGTACACGAGCGCGTTTGATTTTACTTGGTTGGAAAGTTCTTTTCATTGAAAGACTCCTTTATAATGTTGAGTTGAAGAAAGTGGGTAAAAAAGATCTGGAATGATATGAAATTATTGCCTTTTTGTCAAGGCATTAGGGATTAAAAACTGTTTTAAGGTCAATAAATGAACTTAGGGGGATATTTTTTGTTTTTTAAATCGAGTGACCACAAAACATGGGACATAATCATCATATAGCTGCAAATTTATCTGCACTGTGTGGCTAAAAACCGCAGTGACGAATAATGCCGCTATACTACCTGTCTCGTGTTAAACCTGTAGGCTTAAATCGTACTCTGACCCACGGTGCGATTTACTAGATTATGTGTCATTTTTTCAGTTCTAATGGTCGTGTCATAGTATTACTCAATACAAGGTATTAGGTAGCAAAAATGCAAAGAATTAGCATTACTATTGATGACCATTTAAAAACAGAACTGGATACGATTACGGCAAAAGGAGAAAGGGCTGCCTTTATCAGTCTAGCGATACAAAAAGCAGTCATGAGAAGGGTTATTTTGTTAGCACATTCTCTTTACAAAAATGATGAGGGGGGTACGATGAAAATAATAACTTGATTTTAAACGCAGAAACACCCATACCCCACAAGACTTTTTTAAGCAACTGTCTTTTTTCTTGAAAAACCAAAACCCGCTAAACCAGAAGCAAGTAATACTAATAATGCTGGCTCTGGCACAACAGCGTTACCGATTAACACATATCTTTGAAAGGTATTATTACTATTTAGACCAGTATTAGAGCCACTACGCCATCCACCTACACCTGTTGTATTATTATCCCCAGTTATCGTATGCCATGATAATTTTCCTCGGCTACCTCCCAATGAGGTATCTGCTTGATTTTGAGTAATTGAACTTATATCACTAAATCCCACTGACAGATCATTGTGATACCAAAATGCACCATTATCGGCTATTGTAGCGTCTGTTGCAGTGATTGTATTTAAAACACCCGCTGTTGTAGCGGCAAAAATATCAAAATTGATTGCTCCATCAGAAGTAGCACCAGCTAATGCCACTGGTGTACTAGAGCCCAAACTATTAATTAAAGAGTTAAAATCAAAAGATGTACCGTACCCCCCCTGATAGATAATGCTCCAACCATCGCTGATGGTTTGGGCTTTACTATAATCATTTTGTACCCCAACTGGAACAACGAGAGCATGTGCTGTTCCAGTAAAAAAAAGTGCTATTAACATTAAATAGTTTTTCATTATTAATTCTCGGTCGCGCTTAAAAAAATTAAAATGTTAGTCACTAAACGCATAAGCAACCTAACGAGACTGCAGAAAAATGAAAAAATTTTCTTTTCAGCGCCTCAACATTTTTAAAAATAAAATATATGACCACGTTAAAGGTGCATTAATTATTATTTAAAATTACACTGAGCAGTTACTACTCAGCTTTAACTCTAAAAGCATATTTCATACCAACGACGCAAGCCATTGTATTTAAATGCATTAATTAACATAAGCAATAAATTATAAACTAATAATGTAAAAATAGTTGACACTTTAGTATTCATTAATAATCAATTAATTTCTCGGTTAATACTGGGCACAAGCAATATAACCTCATTTCACTACACAATTGCATTTAAATGTATCCATTAAGTGAGCAACAAAATATAATCTCACAATGTAAAAATAGCTGACACTTTAGGAGCACCAAAGGGTCAGCACTAAAAAGCACTAAAGGGTCACACTAAAGCAAGCACCACACTAAAGGGTCACACTAAAGGGTCAGGTCTTGCAACTTGCACTTTAAAAATACAAAACCTAAAATAACCCTCCCAAGCTATATCACCTGTATCACTGCACCTTGCAGGATTATATAATACCAATCCCAATAATTAATGGCTTTAACACCGTCACTCCCGAAGTCTATTTTATCGGGAATCTACGCTAAGCATAGATTCCTGCTAGAAGCATGCAGGAATGACGAGATTGTATTTGAATATATTGGGATAGGTATAACTGATGCTATTCCTGACTCACTTGAATACCATACTCAGCCGCTAAAACCTCAAACTCTTCACTGTTAAGAAATCCTCCGACTAATTCCTCTCGTGACATCCCTGAGCTAAGCTGCCCAGCCCAGAAGATTTTCCCTGACTCATCTGAGACACGACCTAGAATAGTTTCATAAGCTATTTCAACAAAGCGACTATCATCATGACCTTGTTGAATAAATTCCTGACTAAAAAAGAACCCTTCCGCGAGTTTTTTAGCATCTCTAGTATTATTCAGCAAGTCAGCCATCCAAGAATCGAAGCCTCCTTGATCAGCATCTCTTCCAAGAACATTGGTATAGAACCGCCTTACAAAGCTATTGAGTTGAAATAGCCTGTCATCACTTTCGCTGTACGCAGCAACACCTGCCTCAGCGGCTAGATCTGCCATTTCTCCACTTTGAAAAAAACCATATAAAATAAAAACTTTTAATGTCCCTTTATCTAATTCAGAAACCCAAAAATTCAATCCACCTACATCGGCCTCGCGTCCCAAAACAGTCCGATAAATAATATTAACAAACTCCGCATGACTTAAGGTTAAACCCTTAAATTCAGCACTATTAAAAAAGCCAAAAGCCACATTAGTCGCCGAACTTTCTTGTAGCACTAATACCCAATGCGCTAAACCGCCACTATCAGCAGGGCGACCTAAAATATTAAGATATAAACGCTTAATAAAGTTTTCAATAAGGACGTTATTCTCTGGAGGGACAATAACAGGCGGTGTCATATCAACTGAATAATGCGGTGCAGTGTTATAGCAAGAATTTTGCGGGTTACAGGCTGAGATTTCAACCGTGTATATTTCATCCTCTAAAAATAACGTAAAACTAGTATGAGACGAGTGAATTAATTGTTTATTAGAGCCGTATAAATTAATAAAGTACGCCATATTAGAGTACTCTTCGCTAGCACCTGTAAAGGTTGTTTCTCCCGCTAATCTAACACTGTAAGTATCCTCATCGCTAGAGCGATTAAGCTGACCACTAATAAAGGTTTCATTAATCATATCCCCTGCTTCCAATGGTCTCGTAATATCAATTAAGCCTGAATAATCAATAAAAACTTCATAGCTATAATCTTGTACACTACCATCTTGCATGGATACATCTGTAATCTCAACCCAATACCAAGTGTCATACGCCCAGTTTTGAGCAGACCAAGTGACAATATTAGCGATGCCATAGCTATTAGTATCGGTATATCGATCGGTAATATCTAAGCTTTCCCCCGTTTCAATATTAGTGACACTAATACTTGCACTCGTAAAATAATCATAGCCGTTGTTTCTTGCTAAAAACTTATCTTCAATCACCGTAAAACTCCACGGTGTGCGTTTGTCAGAAGATAGATCAGAAAAAAAAGTATAAGGATATTGCTGATAAGGAAAAGCCACAAAATCGACTTCAACCAGTGGTGAAGCAGCAGGCTCTTCATTAAAACCAAACACTTTTAACGCAGCAGGACCAATGGTTTGCCCATACGTTGTATAAGCTAAAAAAGGGTCTATCATCCAGCGTCTGTGCCCTACTGCTGAAACGGTAGAAACATTACTAGCATCATTCATCCAGCCTATAATATGCTCCACTGGGTCGGTATTTCTATGACCACTATAAATATTAGAACTACTACTCCCCTCGGCGGATGCTTGTGTATAGCAATCAGCCGTATCGGGTGGATAGTGAGTTAAAATATTATTCGCTTTTTGTACAAAAGCGGATTGCTGTATTTGTTCGTCATAGTAATCACTATATTCAACAGCCGCTAAATTATGCAGGCTTCTTACTTCATTTAAAGCTTTTAATGCACGTAACTTTGCTGCTTCTGTCAATAAGCCCTCATCACAATTTTCGACATCAGGCTCAAGATCATAAAGAAAGCTGGCACTTGCATATTCCTGTGTCGTGGCATCAGCCAATACAGCTCGCCAATAATCGACATTGTATTCTGCAAAAAGACTGTGGCTAAACAGTGTCAATACAGCGATTAAATAATATCGTATTAATATCATCAGAGTTCTCCTGCTAAGATATATTATTTTTGAATAATTTCTATATTAAGCATATAGTGAACGGTGTATTTAAGCCGTGATAAACAGCCGTCATATATACTCTTCCACTATTAAGCTAATGGCTTTATTATACTCATAATCAATGCATTACACTGTAGACAGGGTTAGGTTTTTGTTTTGTTGCAATAAAAAAAGGAGCAGGTCTTGCTATTTGTGCTTTTAAAGCACGCGACAAAACCTACCCCTAATTTACTTATTAAAGCGCCCACCTTACTCAGAAAAAATAACCTTTCCAGCCTGTATCGTCTGTGTCACTTTACCTTGCATCATGGTATGCCAATAAGGTGTATTCCAGCCACGGCTTTGCCATGTACTGCTATTAATTTGCCACTCTTTTTCGGGATCAAAAATACACACATCCGCGACTACTCCTACTGCTAGCGTCCCAGCTTCTATCCCTAAAGTACGCGCGGGGGCTGAGCTGAGTTTAGCGATACCTTCAATCAACTGTAAATCTTTAGCGGCCACTAAACGCAACATCAAGGGTAGCACTGTTTCTAAACTGGAAATACCTGCTTCCGTTTCTGGAAATGCGCCTAGTTTGGCATCGACATCATGCGGCTGATGGTCACTGCAAATACTGTCAATCACACCTTCTTGTACCGCTTTAATCAGTGCGTCACGGTCGTCGGCACTGCGTAAAGGCGGTAAGACATGATAAGAGCTATCATAAGGCGGCATATCGGTATCGATCAAATGCAGATGATGCATGGCAATATCTGCTGTAATCGCTAAGCCTGCTTGCTTAGCTTTTTGAATTAATACCACGGAACGCGCACAGCTTAAACCTCTAAAATGGACGCGACAGCCTGTTAATTCAATTAGTTCGATACATTGCATTAAGGCAATCGTTTCTGCGGCAACAGGAATACTCGGTAGCCCATATTGACTTGCCATTGCACCTTCATGTGCACAACCATTATTAATTAAAGCTTGCTCTTGCGGCACATAGATTAATAATAAATCATGTGTCGCCGCATATTCCATTGCCCTACGTAAAATTAATAAGCTCTGTATCGGTGCTTGCGCATGACTGACCGCAATACACCCTGCTTGCTTTAAGCTGTACATAGAGCTTAGCTCTTTACCTGCTAAACCCCGTGTTAATGCGGCAATCGGGTAAATATGCGGATAACCTGCTTGTTCTGCTTTATCATTAATCAGCTCTACCACCGCCGCAGTATCAATCACGGGGTTGGTATCAGGCGGCATACACAAGCTGGTAAACCCTGCGCTTGCGGCGGCTTGAGTTTCGGATTGAATACTTGCCTTATGGGTCTGCCCTGGCTCTCGTAAATGCGTGGCGAGATCGACAAAGCCTGGGCATACCACCTGTGCTTGCGCATCTATCGTGTGCTCTGCTTGAAACCCTTCGGGGGCATTCAAAACACCGACAATTTTACCCGCGCTAATATATAAAGAACCGAGTTTATCTAAGTGGCTGGCTGGGTCAATAAGACGACCATTAATAATTTCAATATTCACTATTCGCCTCCCTCATTATTGCGCATCGCCATTGACATAACCGCCATACGCACTGCGATACCATTACTAACTTGCTGCAAAATGACCGACTGAGGACCATCAGCAACGCTGGAAGAAATTTCCACGCCGCGATTAATCGGCCCTGGGTGCATCACGATCGCATCGGAATTAGCAATTTTTAAACGCTCATCAGATAAACCAAAACATTTAAAATACTCACTTTCACTGGGTAATAATGCGCTATTCATACGCTCTTTTTGTAGGCGTAACATAATAATCACATCAACATTCTTTAAGCCATTGTCTAAGTCATTAAAAACACTCACGCCTAAACTCTCAACATCGGTAGGCAATAAGGTTTTGGGGGCAATGACTCGCACTTCTTCGGCACCTAAAATATTTAAAGCATGAATTTGTGAGCGCGCCACACGAGAATGCAAAATATCGCCCACAATCGCTACGCGTAAACCTGCAAACTGTTGTTTTACTTGGCGAATGGTAAACATATCCAGCATCGCTTGGGTAGGGTGTTCATGCTGCCCATCGCCTGCATTAATCACACTGATATGGTCGGCAACATGTTGCGCGATAAAATGCGGTGCACCACTTAAAGAATGGCGTACAACAAACATATCCACTTGCATTGCTTCCATATTACGGATGGTATCTAACAAGCTTTCGCCTTTGGATGTTGCCGAGGTGGCAATATTCATACTCAGTATATCGGCGGACAGTCGCGTGGCGGCAAGTTCAAATGTTGCGCGGGTACGGGTACTGTTTTCAAAAAATAGATTAACAATCGTTTTACCGCGTAATAAAGGAATTTTTTTCACGCTTTGCTTAGACACTTCAGCAAAGGATTCTGCAGTATCGAGTATTTCTGTTAATAAGCTTTGATCTAAGCCTTCTATACTTAAAAAATGCTGTAATTTCCCCTGCGCATTCAGTTGTAAATTTTCAATCGCTGCCATTAAGCCTCCTCAGTCATAGACTGAATCACTATATCTAAAGGCTCAGGACCGGTTAATTTAATACGTTGTCCAGCCGCTAAGTTAACTTCCGCGCCGACACAATCAGGGCGCAAAGGAATTTGCCGCCCATCACGCTCAATTAAGACCCCTAAAATAATTTGATTCGGACGGCCATAATCAAAAATCTCATTCAATGCAGCTCTAATCGTGCGCCCCGTATAAAACACATCATCAATTAAAATAATATCACGCCCTTCAACCGATAAAGGCAAGGTGCTTTGCTTAACTTTAGGATTGATGCCAATTTGGGAAAAATCATCTCGATAAAAAGAAATATCTAATAAAGCCAAAGGCTCTTTAATATCCAACCATTGATGCATTTTTTCAGCAATCCATACACCGCCTGAGTGTATGCCTATTAGTAAAGGGTCTTGAATCTTCCTTTTTTCTATCGTTTCACTTAAAGAGGTTTCTAGCTGATTTAATAAAACGGGAATTTCTATATACTCAATACTCATATTTACTGTTGATTTAACCAAGATTGAAGAATTAATTGCGCGGCAAGTTGATCCTGAACTTCCCATAATTTAGATGCACTGACGTGCAAGTCATCGTATAGCATTTGCTTAGCCTCAAAAGTCGTTA
Source organism: Methyloprofundus sp. (assembly GCA_013138595.1). Taxonomy (GTDB): domain Bacteria; phylum Pseudomonadota; class Gammaproteobacteria; order Methylococcales; family Methylomonadaceae; genus Methyloprofundus. The sequence goes on from WTCM01000197.1 coordinate 10,027, forward strand.
AAGCTTCATCAATTTGAAAAACGGGGAGATTATAGCGCCCATTCAGTTGGCGGCAGAATTTTAGCATGCGCGGGGTAATAATATTGTCACTGCCATCGGCTTGGCGCGATACGCCCACCACTAAACCTATCGGCTGCCATTCAGCAATCAATTGACCGATTTTTTCCCAATTGGGTACTTGCTTGAGTGAGCGTATGGTTTCTAAAGGGCTAGCCGTTTTAGTCTCTAACTGCCCCACTGCGGTACCAATTTTTTTATTACCGAAATCAAAACCTAGGTAACTTTGAGAATTTAACGCAGCTAAGATAGGATCTGGTCTAAGCATGTCCGACTTGTGTACTGAGTAAGTTAATATCCAGCCCCATATTATGAGCCGCGACTTTCCAGCGCTTGCTAATCGGTGTATCAAAGACCACACTTTCATCATAAGCAGTGCTCAGCCAAGTATTACTTTTCATTTCACCTTCTAATTGATCTTCGCCCCAACCTGCATAGCCTAATGCGACTAAGAACTTTTCAGGCCCTTCGCCTATTGCAATTGCCTTTAAAATATCGCGCGAAGTCGTCAAAGATAAGCTATCGGAAATACGAATAGAAGATTCCCAGAACTCATCCTTATCAGCGGATTGATGTAAGACAAAGCCACGCTCTTGTTGCACAGGACCGCCCGCAAACACAGGTAGATTGGCTATTTTTTCATCCTCAACGCTAATATCCATTTGTTCTAAGATTTCGCCTAGTACCATAGGGGTTGGATGGTTGATCACCAAGCCTAAAGCGCCTTCACTATTATGTTGGCAAACAAACGTTACCCCATGAAAAAAATTGGGATCTTTCAAATCGGGCATTGCAATCAGCAATTGATTTCTAAAGGAGTTAATTTCTTGCATAAAAGACTCTTGTTGTAAAACGTTACAAACGGGGTTAATACTCCGTCCAGCACAGGTTTAGTTTAATTAATTAATCGTTCCCACGCCCCTTGCGTGGGAATGTATCTATCGACGCTCCAGCGTCGCATATAAGAACAGGACGCTGGAGCGTCTACGGCAGCATTCCCACGCAGAGCGTGGGAACGATTAATAAAAATTTTACTTAAATAAAGTTACTTGTTTCACTAGAAATATAAATGTAGCATATCTTTAACCCAAGGACTTACTGCAACTCCAACGACAAAGACTATAAGACCAGCAATAAGGTTGATTACAAATGCAAACCAACGCTCATTACTTTTCCTTTGTTTAAAGTTACTTCCAATTGGCTCATTAAAGCTTTAGCTTTTTCTTCTTCCACTCCTGCAAGGACTGAATAGCGCTCAGACTCTTCTTTTAACTTGTTCACACGCTCAAGCTTATTTGTAAGCTCACCTTCAAGCCGCTCAATTAAATGAGAGGTTTCTTGTAAGGACTCATATGCCTGATTTATTTTTTTACCAAAAGACTCTTCTGACTCCGTTAGATCCTCAAGAAGATAAAAAAACTATTGAGATACTCTCGGAGTAAACATTCTTATTAAAGCTCGATATAAGAATTGATTAATTAACCCTAATTTATCTATAGCTTTACCTTCCATTATATTTTATCGCTTAACTAATTTTTAATTCGGCATATAGTCTTTGATCGGCGGTATTTTTCATACTTATTCAATAATATACTGTTTATCATCAAAATTATTTTTTTTCTAGTTAATCATACAAGTGACTCAAAAGATAAGCCCCCTAGTAGGAATGTTATCTTGGATTTGAATATTTCATTCAAACACCATTCGCCATTTCAGGCAAATCAGCTCTTAAGCCCATCGCATACCGATTAAAATAGTTTTTCACAATCGCACTGTGATTCACCCAGCTCATACCTGATCCGCGTATTTGGCGTACGGCTTCGTATTGGCTAGTATACATTTTATTAATCACATCCATACTGCTCATCATCGCAAGATTATCACCTTTACGCCAACGTTCATATTGGCGTAATACTTTTTGACTGCCTAGTGGCCGTCCTGCTTGCGCCGCTTTAATCAGCAATTCAGCAATCGCGGCAGCATCTAATAATCCTGCATTAGCGCCCTGCCCTGCCAAAGGATGCATCGCATGTGCGGCATCACCAATCAATGCAAAGCGTTCGCTCGTATACTGTTTGGCATATTGAAAACGCAAGGGAAACGCACCGCGTGTACCCACGGATAGCATTTTACCTAAAACACCTCCCGAGGCTTGTTCTAATCGTACTAGAAAATCTTCATCCGACAAGGCGACATATTCTTCAGCCGTTTGATGGCTAAGCGTCCAAACGATTGAACATTGACCCTTTTCTAAGGGTAAAAAGGCTAGCGGCCCTTCAGGTAAAAAACGTTGCCATGCGGTTGCTTGATGACTTTTCTCACTCGATATTGTTGCCACTAAACCGTCTTGCTTATATTCCCAGCCTGTGGTTTGTATGCCTTGCATCGCACGCAAAGCAGAATCACGCCCATCAGCAGCAATCACTAAATCTGCATTTAAGATCTGCCCGTCGCTTAATGAAACTTGAACGCCTTGCTCATTATTTTGTACATCCGCCACTTTTGCTGGGCAGAAAATAGTCGCGGACTCTAATGCTTCTAATTGATTCCATAAAGCGGCAACCGTGACACGATTTTCGACAATATGCCCTAACTCAGGAAATTCTGTGTCTGCCGCATCAAAATGTAAAACACCCGCACTATCCGCATCCCAAACATGCATGTGTTGATACGCACCTACGGAGCGTTGCGCCATTTCATCCCATGCGCCCACATTGCGTAAAATATTTTGTGACGCGCGAGTCAGTGCAGACACGCGCATATCCACACTACCGGCATCCCATTCTTTTTCTGGTTTACGTGCATCGACTAAGGCGACCTGAATACCTGCTTGCGCTAAAGCACAAGCAGCGGTTGCACCGACGATACCACCGCCGACTACGATCACTGCGTATTGATGACTCATGCGGATCTCCTTTTAGCAATATGCGGCATGCGGGTATTTAAACCCATCGCATAACGTGCCAGTTGTTTTTTTGCACCTGGTAATGAATCTAATAAGGCTAAGCCTGCATTTCTAGCGGCGGCAAATGATAGCCATTCATTAGAAAAGAGTTTGACCACGCCATTGGTAAAGTGAATCACGGTATCGTGATCTTTTTGGCGTTGTTCGGCATATTGATTTAATAATGCATGTGCGCCTATATCTTGGTTTTGCTCAACCGCCGTTAAAATCACTTCTGCAAGTTGTACCACATCTCTTAAACCTAGATTAAAACCTTGCCCAGCCACAGGGTGTAATTGATGTACGGCATTACCAATAATCACGGTACGCCCTGAATACATACTATTTGCACGAATAAGACTTAGGGGAAAAGAGCGCCTCGCAGCGGTCAGGCTAAAAGCGCCTAGTTTATACCCAAAGACCTCTTGTAAATGCGTGAGGAATTCAGTTTCACTCTCCAACATTAATTGCTCAGCATCCGCTGTAGAACGCGTCCAAACCACCGCATATTCATCTTTGAAAGGTAATAAGGCAAGCGGGCCTGAGCTAGTAAAACGCTCAAAAGCGGTATTATCATGCGCGACAGCGGTTTTAATGGTGGTCACAATCGCGGTTTGTTGATAATCGGTGATCGATTGCTCTATATCTAAGAGTTTTCTCACCGATGATTGTCCGCCATCCGCTCCGACCACTAATTTAGCTGAAAGCGTGAGTGCCGTATCGCCTTGTTTTAAACTGATATGTGCTAAGGATTCATCAGAACTAATCCCCACCACACGAGCGGAATTGATTTGTTTAATATCGGTTTGCGCGATTAAATCAGCGACGGCATCTTCTAAATCACGCGCAGTCATCACATAACCTAAAGCAGCCACACGCTCTTGTTTAGCTGACAAGCGTGTTTTACCAAAATGCCCTTGGTCAGAAATATGAATTTTATCGATGGGAGTCGCGGCTGATTTTGCTGTTTCCCATATCCCTAAAGCATCCAGCATAATGACCGTGCCACTTGCCAAAGCTAATGCCCTATCACCTGCGGGGGAGTCATGCAGTTGCTGGCGTGTACTTGCCTCAACAATAGCTATTTTTAAATTACTATTTTGTAAGGCTAAAGCTAGGCAGTTACCAGCCAGCCCTCCGCCTACAATGAGTACGTCATAATCATATTTCATTTTAAAACTCTCTTTGTAACAGAACGCGGAGCGTTCGTGTATGCATTCCCACGCGGAGCATGGGAACGAGAATAAAAGCCGCCCAAAACGTGTTTTGGACTCCATTTTTAGGCTCTGTTTTGCGTGTAAGCTGACAGGGTTACGTTTGCTGCTCTACCCTTCCATCACGGCTTCAATCTCAGCAATGGTTTTAGGAATTGCTTTGCTTAATATCTCATGTCCCTGCTTAGTCACTAGAATATCATCTTCAATACGAATACCGATACCGCGCCACTTTTTATCCACTGTCATACAGTCTGCAGGAATATATAGCCCAGGCTCAACGGTTAATACCATACCTGCTTCTAAAACACGCCATTCGTCATCAATCTTATAATCACCGACATCATGCACGTCCATGCCTAGCCAATGTCCGATACGATGCATATAAAAGGCTTTATAACTTTCATCTTCAATCAGCTGTTCAATATTACCTGTTAATAAACCTAACTTAACTAAGCCTGTGGTTAAGACTAAAACAGAAGCGTCGTGCGCTTTATTCCAAGCGTTATTAGGGCTGATTTCAGCAAGCGCGGCATATTGTGAATCTAAGACTAATTGATACAGCAAAGCTTGTTCCGTCGAAAATTTGCCATTCACTGGGAAAGTCCGCGTAATATCCGCGGCATAATGATCGCATTCAGCACCCGCATCAATCAATAATAAATCACCGTCATTTAAGACCGATTTATTTTCCACATAATGTAGAACACAGGCATTTGTGCCACCCGCCACTATAGAGGGGTAAGCAACCGCACGTAAGCCATTATTAAAAAACTCATGTACGATATCGCCTTCTATTTGATACTCATAGCGCCCTGCTTGGCAGTTTTTCATCGCGCGAATATGCGCTTTAGCCGTTGCATCCAATGCCGTTTGCATCAGTTCAATTTCAGCATCACTTTTAATTAAGCGCATTTCATGTACGGTATGCTCTAACGACACTAATTCACCAGGAGCATTCACACCACTACGCGTTTGGCTGCGTATATGCGTAATCCATTCCATTAAATTATGATCTAACTCAGGATCGCGGCCCATTGGGTAAAACACTTTATGCTTGTTTTCCAATAAGCCGGGCAAAATATCGCCTAAATCCGTGATTGGAAAAGAGTCGTCCGCACCATATTCTCGTGTTGCGCCTTCTAACCCTGCATGCGCGCCTTCCCATAAGGCTTTTTTCTCGTCATATTCCTGACAAAATAAAATATACTCGCCCTTCTCCCTGCCTGGAATAAAAGCGGCTAAAGCATTCGCTTCATTAAAGCCTGTTAAATAATAAAAATCACTGTCTTGTCTAAAGGGATAATCTACATCACGGTTGCGTGTGCGCATGGTAGCACTTGCGATAATGGCAATATTATCTTTGCCAATTTGCTCCATTAACAGCTCACGACGCTGTTTAAATTCATTCGCTTTCATCTAATCGTCCGTCTCATCCTGTGTGCTGCTATCCCCGTTCAACTCGCTACGAATCAACATCACCGCAGCACGTAGGTATTCCTGAATTTCCGTCAAAGCCGCTTCTGCTTCCTCTTCTTCACCTTCCTCAATATCCATATCTAACTTGGTAAACTCGACAATATCTTTGAGTACTTCGGTGACATCAGCAGGCCATTCACTACTCGTTTCAATGCGCCCCATGCCAAATAGAAATCCTTGACACCATTGCATCAAGGCAAGACTGCGCTGACTGACAGGCAAGTCTTCTTCTGGTAAAAACAAATCAAATAAAAATTCATCGCTCTCCATCAGTTCTTGGGATTGCTCAAATAAATTAATTAATAAATCTTTGTCTTCTTCCAATAAGTCAGCTTCTTTGGCAATAGCCTCGGCAAGCCATGTCCCAACTTCTGTTTTAGGATCAAGACAGAGCATCGCAGACGCTACGCCGTGTACTTCGGCAGCACTATCGGCGGCCTCTTTTTGTAAAATAATTAAATTAACGTCAGAATAGCTCATTCGCTTTAAAAATAGGGGGTTATAGGGGTAAAAAGCCCATTTTGTCAGGGCTTGGCACGTTTTTCTGTGTTTTAAGCACTTACTTTACTAAAGGTTTATCATGGATAGTCGTTTAAATCGACTTTAAAAATGTATAAACTAGCACAACATGTTCGTCTGTATATGCTACCATAATTCATTAATTTATCACTAGCCAACAAAAGCATTCCGCGTTACCGCCTTGTTTTTGAATTTTACGCATAAGCCCAGATGAGTACTAAAAAGCAATCATTTAATATCAAAGAATTAGAAGCAAGTTTAGATGAGCTAATTGAGCGTTATAGTGCCACTCAGCAAGAAAATAACACTTTAAAAACAAAGCAAGATGAGCTGGTCAAAGAAAAAGCCAAGTTGGTCGAAAAAACTAACGACGTACGCTCACGCGTCGAAGCAATGATTGTCCGTTTAAAAGCAATGGAACAAGGATAGGGTCATGAGTACTGAAAAAATAGTATCCCTAAATATTTTAGACAAAAAATATAAAATTATCTGCACCGAAGAAGAGCAGGCTAATCTAGTGATGTTAGCGGAGCAGTTAGACTTGCAAATGCGTGAAATTAAGCACACAGGAAAGGTCTCAGGGGGAGAACGAATGGCAGTACTTGCCGCCCTGAACTTATCACACGAATTGATGCAACCCAAGGAAACTAATAGCACTATGGGGTCAACACTCAATAAAAAGCTGAGTAAAATGTACCTTAAAATCGAAACTGCTTTAAAAAACGTTTAGAATAGTCCTCCGTATCTCCTGTGGCGTTCGACAGAGGAGTGGGTGTTCCTTGGACCTATATTACCCTCGGGAGTCGATTCTTGTACTGGTGCGCATGTCCGTTAGCGGAAAGCCTGAAATGCAAGATAGACACCCACTTGAACCTTTCGGTTCAAGGACGATGCTTCACATCGGCGCAGGTGGGAGATACGCATTATTTTTTACCACAACAACGCTTAAATTTCTTACCGCTGCCACATGCACACGGCGCATTTAAGCCTTGATCAAAGGCACCTGCGGTCGAATTAATCGACTTCACTTTGCCATCCAGATAATACCAACGGTTTTGCTTCTTAACGAAACGGCTGATTTCATTCATCACGCGCTGCTCGCCATCTAAAGTAAAATACGCTTTAAACTCAACAATACCTTTCTTGTCTTTTGCACCGCCTTTCTTAGTCGCAATAATCTCCAGGCATGTCCATTCTCCCGTATCATTGGAAAAATCTACTGTCGCAGGCCGGGTTTCCGTATCCCAAGAACTGAGTAAATAATCTGCATTATGCATCGCATACGCGGTAAATCGTGAGCGCATTAAGCTTTCTGCGCTAGTCGCATGAACTGCTCCTGCATGCAATAGTTCACAGCATTCTGCATAATTTAAAAGAGAGCCGCAAAGGCAGAGATTGGTATCGTGGGTCATATTGGGTTCCTAAACGCGCCAAAAAGGGGCTTATATAATAACAAAGCAAACACCGCTTTGGGGAGTTGTTATTGAATAAAAATTCAAAAAAAGCCTAAATTTCACCCGCCATGCTTGCCGATTTAACAACATAAATTAAGCTTAAAAACAAGATAATTTAATTTTTTATATTTTTAACGCGTGATTTTACCCTGCCCTGCTCTGAACTCACGAAAAAATGTCTGCCAATCGACTACTTTCTGCGGTGCTGAATAGCGCGTTTTGCTGTATATTGTTGCTCGACTTTATACATACTTCGTATCGTGGCAACAGTAAGCTTCCAGTTATTTTTCTGATATAGACCAACAGTATTGACCGCACTATAATAGTGCGACAGTACGCATTACCAAGTATGACGTAGAGCGGACTTCAGTCCGCAAATATCAGAGCTAGACTAGCGGGCTAAAGCCCGCCCTACAGACTCTGACGTATTGCTACACCAGAGTTACACCTACTTTAATTATTAAAACATCAAGCGAGCATAAAGAATGAAAGCGGATATTGGGTTAATTGGCCTTGCGGTCATGGGACAAAATTTAGTCTTAAATATGAATGATCATGGTTTTAAAGTGGCGGTTAATAACCGTTCACGCGGTAAAACTGATGATTTTTTAAATGGCCCTGCGAAAGGAACAGAAGTGGTTGCTACCTATTCTTTAGAAGAATTAGTAGATAATCTAAAAAGCCCACGCACTGTGATGCTAATGGTTAAAGCGGGCGAAGTGGTTGATAGCTATATTGAGAAACTAACACCGCTATTATCAAAAGGCGACATCATTATTGATGGCGGTAACTCTTTATACACCGATTCAAACCGTCGTACGACTGATTTAGCTGAAAAAGGCATTTTGTTTATTGGTTCTGGTGTTTCGGGTGGTGAAGAAGGCGCACGTTTTGGACCTTCTATTATGCCAGGCGGAAACAAAGCAGCATGGGAAACCGTTAAACCTATTTTTCAAGCAATCTCAGCTAAAGTGAATGACGAGCCTTGTTGCCAGTGGGTTGGCGAGAACGGCGCTGGACACTATGTAAAAATGGTACATAACGGTATTGAATATGGCGATATGCAGATTATCTGTGAAGCTTACCAGTTATTATCAGAAGGCTTAAATTTAAGCGCAGATGAAATTCAAGCCATTTTTGCTGAATGGAATAAAGGCGTTTTAGATTCTTACTTAATTGAAATCACCACTAATATCCTAGGCTTTAAAGATGAAGATGGCGCGCCACTTATTGATAAAATCTTAGATACAGCAGGCCAAAAAGGCACAGGTAAATGGACAGGTATGAATGCCCTAGATTTAGGTGCACCATTAACCTTGATTGCTGAATCAGTTTTCGCACGTTGTGTGTCTTCACAAAAAGAAGAGCGTGTTAGAGCGTCTAAAATCATTCCACAAGCGACTGCTAAATTCTCTGGCGATAAGCAAGCGATGATTAAAGCCATTGGTGAAGCGGTTTATGCAGCGAAAATCGTGTCTTATGCACAAGGCTTTGGTTTACTACGTGCAGCAGAAAAAGAATACGGTTGGAAATTAAACTACGGTGGCATTGCGCTAATGTGGCGTGGTGGTTGTATTATTCGTAGTCAATTCTTAGGCGATATTAAAGAAGCTTATGAAGCAAACCCAGAATTAGATAACTTATTATTAGCGGATTACTTTAACAATGCAGTTGCTGCTGCGGATAAAGGCTGGCGTGATGCAGTTATCTTAGGTGTGACACTAGGCGTACCCACCCCTGCATTCTCGTCTGCATTAGCTTATTACGATAGCTACCGTAGTGCGCGTTTACCTGCGAACTTGTTACAAGCACAACGTGATTACTTTGGC
>WTCM01000026.1 GCA_013138595.1 Methyloprofundus sp.
ATTAAGAGGCTGTGCGCCACTTTTCTTACTTAAGAAATCATCAATACCTGCCCAAATAGGGAAGAGTTTGTAAGGGTTATTTTTGTCGGGTGGCATAAGTTGCCAATGCCCCGACTGTTCTCTATGAATCCCTGTTTCTTTGAAGAGTGCGCGATAGATTGATTTTTCTGGCGGGTATTTTTTGGCATCAAAGCCTAAATCGGGCAACGCGCTATTATTTAATAAGGCAGTGACTAATTTATTTTTAGCTGAGTTGGCTTGCGCCGAGGTTTTATGGCGATTAATTAATTCATTTTTAATAATTGGGGCTTTGGCGTAGATTTTTTCGAGTATGTTAGATAGTTGTTGTTGCAGAGTTTTTTTGCTTTCTATCGCTAGCGTTTCACCTTGCCAGACCCAGCGGTTTTGTGCGGGCTGGTCTATGATTTGACTGAGCAAACAATCTTCTGTGTATTGCGCGGTCATAAGACAATCTTTTAGTTCTCTTTGAGCCACAGGGTCTGATTTAATTTCGGGGCTTTCGCTTTGTATTTTTTCTAGTGCAACCACTTCTGCAACGGCGGCACGTATTTGAGCGGTATTTTGGCAAAGCACATAAACTGTTAGCTGATTAGCTTGCTCTGAGAAAACATAGTTTTCAAAGCGGCTAATATCATCACTGGTATCTGCTAAGAAAAAGGCTATTTGGGCTTGGGTTGTCTTTTGGAGTAACTGCGCGCTAGTCGATGTTGCATAAAAAGGCTGAAAATAGCGTAATGTGGCATTTTTGATTGAATAGCGTCGCGCCACGATAGGTAAGAGAACTTTTCGCTGATTAAGTTGCTGTGCTAAATCAAAATATCCTAATTCATCAGTGCTTTGACGTAGTTTACTGGGTAAATCAAAATCACTGCCTTCCCAGATACGGTATTCACGGCTGAATTTTCGATAATTAATAATTGACTTGGTTTTAAGCTGTTGTAAATCTATATGAAATTGCGCTTGCTCGGGAAAACATAGGGCAAGGATGGCTTCACTCGATTTTAAACCGCCTTGCGCGCCAATAATATTAAATAAACCAATGGTTTTTAATAGTTGTATTTCACTCGCGGGGGCATCGCCTAAACGTTCAATCGCATTTAATACTTCTATCCAGCGACGGTGAGTCGCGTAGTCAGAAGTCATGATGCTTTGGTTGAGGATAAAGTATTCAAAGACTTCCCAGACTAAAACGCAGTCACCGATTTGTAAGCGTTTTAAGCTATCGCGGAAACCATAATGCTCTTGACTGCCTAAATAACTAAAGAGTGTGCGTTCATTTTGGGCAATTTTTTGACATAAAACGGGTAGTATTAAAGCGGCAATCGGGTGTAAGGGATAACAACGGACGAGTGTGTCATTTGCAATGTCTATGTCCATACCACGGGGTAAAGCTTGTTGCTGTGCTAATACTTGCGTCACTTTGCGAGTTTGCTGCTGAACACTGTTGTATTGCTCCTTAGTCATCGTGTGTTTAAAAGCCGCCGCCACCACACGTAAGGTTTGTTCGGCAGAGTCTAAAAAGGGAATATTTTCAAAACGCCCCTGCACTTTTGTCCACTCGTTACGCTCCTTTTCATTCATGCCTTTGGCGTACTGGTCAAAGGCTTGATGCATTAAAACCAGTAATAACACATTGGCTTGTTTACCTTTGTAGGCAAATTCTGCGAGGGATTGGAGTAAAAATATATCATTAACACTTTGATGACGCGCTTCGTATTCTAAGAATTTTCCTAGCTCATCAATAATAATTAAAATGCCTTTGCCTTGCACTTTATGTATCGCTTGTTGTAATTGGTCGAGTATCTGAATGATTTCAGTGCTCGTTGCTCCTGCTTGGCTTGCATGAAACAGTTGTTCTAGTACTTTAGGTTTCGCTTCTTTACCTGCCCAGTAATTTTGCGCCGCTTGGTGCATGGATTGGAGTAAGCGTTTACTGAGTGATTCAGAGCTTCCCGTCAGTAATACCGTGCAATAGGCATTAGACCCATGTGTATGCGCGGTGATTTTATTAGCAATCGCGGGACTATATTTGCGCAGTAATTTTTCTGCACTCATGCTGGTCAGTAAGCGTTGATCTTCTAATAAGTGATTTAGAAAAATGGCAAAACTAGATTTTCCTGAGCCATAAGGGCCGACCAACGACCATGCTCTAGGCATGTCTTTTTGTCCAAAGGATAAGGCAATCTTATCTAATACTTGTATGGTTTTTGAGGTGGGGATATAGGCATTGAGTATATTTGTTGAGTCTATATCTCTTTCAAGATTAATCGAGCGCGTGTAATGTGTATCGACCTGAACAAACTGTTCCATTATGATGTCTTAGATCCTGTCTTTGTAAAGTAATCACGTAAAAACATCAGTGAAGAGTGATTATTTTCTATGCGGGAAATTTGATGTATTCCTGCTGTTTCATTTATGCTAAATAGCTGGGGATAAGCTTCTATCACACGCTCTAGTTTTGCTAGTAAGTCACTTTCTGTCAGTTTAAAGACATTCCCAACGGCAACGCCTAATTTATCACCGTACATTAGCTGACTAACGCTTAAAACATCAATCTTTTCGCGCTGATTAAACATTTCATTGAGCGCGAAGGCAATAATAGCAATCGGTAAATTATCATGCGCACTATTTCTGCATTGATAATAATGGCTATGTTGACTGGCGGTGATTAATTTAAGTGAGGTTAAAGGCGCGTCTAAAATATCTTCCATTTCTACTTTTGCGCCTTGCTTGCCTTGGCAGTACATTTTTAAGATTACATTCACATCATGTTTCACGGTTCTTTCTGAGTGCTTAGTCTTGATGTTTTCCTTAACAAAAGTCGCTAAGTCATTAGCGGCTTCTTCGGTATTGAACTCTGCTTTATGAAAGCCGTTAAAAAACCAATACCATGCGGTTGCTAATTCAGCATTTGTGGATAACATCCAATGAATTAACCAAAGTGTGGCTTCATCTTCTAAATAAGGATCCCAGCCCTCTTCGGACAATAAAGCTGTGCCTAGTTCAGTTGCTTGCAAGCCGTCTGCTGTGGTGGCGATCATTTGCGTTGCGCGTAACCAATAGCGAATTGCATTCACCATGTTTTTGCCTACCCCTAGGGTAACGGTCGCTGCATCTGAATTGAATATAGCGGGGTCTTGGTGAAAAGCTTGAAAGCCTTTTGTTAGCCATCCATAGCGTAAAGCAAATGTTTCATGGCGACCGAAAGCTGCCTTTGAGGAAGTAAAGGGCTTGATTAAACTATCCATATTGATTGTAATCCAGTTGATTAATGGACTTATTGTACAGGCTAAGGAATGGCAACTCTACTTATGATATTGGCAGTAGCCTCGTAGGCATCTCCTTACACACAAGTATCATAATAACCTAAAATCAATAAGTTATAGAATTGTATGTTTTTTATACAATTGCCTACAGCCCCTTATTTTACTGACTTCTCCATTTTGGGGAGGTTTCCGTAAGT
>WTCM01000128.1 GCA_013138595.1 Methyloprofundus sp.
GTGATATTCAGGTGCGGTGTAATTCAGTGTGCCTAGAACATTTTCTCCCTCTTGCTGGTCGATAGGGTTCATTTCTGCAATCCCTGCAATTTTGACTGAACCAAAATCAATAATTTTAACCGTTCCATCTTGAGCAATAATAATATTTTCAGGCTTTAAGTCTTGGTGTAACATTTCCATACGGTGAAAAGCCCGCAAGCCTTTGGCTATCTGCTCAAGCATGGGTTTTATTTCACGTATATAGGGCTTAGACTGACTATCCATCCATTCTCTTAAGGTGTCACCTTGTATATATTCTGTCGCATAGTAGATGCAGCTTTTAACCCGATCTGTATCCAAGACTTTTAACACATTCGGGTGATTAATACGCTTCCCTGCCCACTCTTCATGTAGAAAATGTTCAATATAATGGGTGTCATCATCATATAGAATCGAGGGTGTTTTTAAAATCACTTGGGTATTGGTGTGCGTATCTAAGGCACGATAAATCTGTGTACGCTTACTGGCATGTAACTCTTCTTCAATTTTATAACCATCCAATACCATGCCTACATTTAATATCGGCGGGAAAGGTAAATTGGCATAACGGCGCAGGACTTCATCTTCTTTTGCCAGTGGAATGCCATCCACTCGTATCACTTGGCAACTTAAATTATCATCACTCTTATTGTCACTGGCCTGTTGTAAAATGGTTTGGGCGACTTGATCTAAATCATCACTGGATTGTAATAACGCTTTAAGCTTTTTCTCTTCTATAAAATCGTGTATACCATCGGTGCTGGTAAAAAATAAATCACCTTGCTCTAGTGGAAACGCTTTATAGTCTACTTCTAAGCGTGGCTCTATGCCCATTGCTCGGTTTAAGTAATTTTTTTCATCGGAAATCCAGACACGATGATCACGGGTCATTTGTTCAAAATCCCCGTGACGTAATCGGTAAATCCGAGAATCACCTACATGAAAGATATACCCTGTATTTGATTTAAAAACTAAAATACTTAAGGTACTGACCATTCCTTTTGCCGATTGATAACGTTGTTGCCCTTGGCTATACAGCCAAGAGTTTGTCGCCGAAAGAATTTTCTGCCCTGCTTGTTTTACTGACCAAGAATCTGGGGTGCTGTAATAATCATTTAAAAAACTTGCCACACAACAGTGACTTGCCTCATGCCCTGCATCACTGCCGCTCATACCATCTGCAATGGCTGCGACTACCCCTTTATGCAGCAATTGTGCGCCTTCGGGAATAATGGCTCCTAAAAAATCTTCATTCCTTTCTTTGATGCCTTTAGCTGTCGCGGAACCAACGGATATCTTGAGTGTTTGGGAGGTCATAAGAATAAGTTAAAAAAAAACAATTCAATGTTAAACAATGTGTTACAGCGTAGGTTGGATAAGATTTTTTATTGCGCAGCATTAAAAAACGTCATCCGACAGGGTGGGTTATTCAGAATGTCGGATTTCGTTATCTGCGCTACGCTAGATAAGCTCATCCAACCTACGTGTAATATATTGATATAAAATGATAAAACCTTAACTTAATTGCAGGCTCTATAAAGGGGAGTGTTTTACCTCAAGCTACCGAGACTGTGAAAGTATGTAGGGTATCGCATCGCGTACCTTTCAAATACTAAGATACGCGATGCGATACCCTACACGACAGAACTGAATAAACATTTGCCTAAAACGCGTTTTGGACTCCAGTTTTTGAATACTTTCACAGTCTCTACCGCTTGAGTATTCTACGCCCCATTTCTAGCACGTAAATCTGGGCGGCTCTAAGGTGCGTGGAACGCACCCTACGCGGTAAAATATCTACAGTTAGTCAAATATAGCTAGGCTCTTAGTCTTATTATCTCTTAAACCACGTGAACTTTTAATGCCTTGAATTTTACTAAAATTAGCTTTCTTCAAATTAGCATTGGTAAAATTAGATTCAGCGAGTTTAGCGGAGGTAAGATCGGCATAACTGACATTGGCATTGGTAAAATTAGCGGCCTCTAACTCGGCTGATAATAAAATCGCATGATTTAAATTGGCACTGGTCAAATTAGCAAAGCGTAACGAAGCGCGCCCTAAGTCCGCATTTTGTAAATTAGCATTAGTGAGATTGACTTTATTTAAATTAACCCGCATTAAGCCCATCGGCTGATTTTTCATATCAGCTCCCCAGCGTACATTGGATAAATTAGCGTTGGTCATATCGGAATGATCTAAATTAGCAATCACACGACTACCGCTAAAATTAGCATTTTTTAAGTTTGAACGCATCATGCTCACACCAAAAATACTCACTTTAGATAAGTCTGCATCGGATAAATCCACGCCGACCATCACTGTTAAATCTAAGACTAAACCAGATAAGTTACTTTTACTTAAATTAGCACCGCGTAAATCAGCTCCCCATAAATCCGCTTTACGGAAATCTAATTTTGATAAATCAACGCCTCTTAAGTCTTTACGTCTTAGATTAGCAGGTTCTGCTTTACTCGCTTGTTTTAAGAGCTGAATCACCTCTTGGCGAGTAAGATCAGCGGCAACGCTAGTATTGATTGCCATGTTGGCTAGCAATAGAGTTAATAAAACGGTGATTTTTTTTGGGTGCTTCAACTTCATTGGGTAACTCCTAATTTATTAGTCAAGAATACTAACTTTAAAAACTCTAGTTCCCACGAGGAGCATGGGAACGAGGGTGTTTTGCAGATTTGTAGGATGGGCAAAGGGCTTTTTCGTGCCCATCTTTTAGTATTAATGATGGGCACGGGATAAAGCTCCTTTGCCCATCCTACACAGCCCTTTAAAATAATTGTAAGCTTTAGAATTCCTAGATTTAAAACAAGCCCAACTGCACCTGTGCAACCTCGGACATCATATCGCGTGACCAAGGCGGATCTAATACAATCTCAACGTCTACTGACTCAACACCCGCTAAAGCGCGCACAGATTTTTCGACATCGCCTTGAATCACAGGTCCCATACCACAACCCGGTGCAGTTAAGGTCATCATAATATGTACGGTATTCAAACCTTCACCGGCAGCTTCTACATTACAATGATAAACCAAGCCTAAATCCACAATATTCACAGGAATTTCAGGGTCATAAACGGTTTTCATCACTTCCCAGCAATTTTTTTCGACTGCAACCGCATCTGTTTCAGTGACTAAGGTTTTGAGTTCATGCGATTCTTTGCCTAAAGCATCGGCATCAGCACTGGAAATTCTAACCATATGCCCATGATCGGTGACAACCGTGTAGTTATTACCTAAATCTTGGTGAATAGTGACTTCTTTGCCTTTGCTTAAAGTGCCGTGGTTCCCATCAGGAATCAGCACTACATTGACATCGCGGGTTAGGGTAATGATTTCTCGTTCTGACATAGTCTTCTTCTATAATTTCAAGGTGCGAGCATCAACAGTTTGACCTGTTGTGCCTATGCTTTTTGCACCAAATAAATAGAGATAAACAGGCGCTATCTCATCCATACTTGGCAATTTACTTTTATCTTCGGCAGGAAATGCTTTTTTTCTTAAAGGGGAATCAACAGGACCAGGTATTAATAAATTAATCCGTACTTTTCCTGACTCACTAAGTTCTTCGGCAAGGGTTTTAGCATAAGATGCCAAAGCAACTTTAGAAACACCATAAGACCCCATATACGCTCTGGCTTCATGTACAAAAGAATCACCTGTGACGACAATAGAAGCATGTTCGACTTTTTGTAATAAAGGGAGTAATACTTGGTTTAATAAGAACACCGCATTTAAGTTGACATTAAGCGTGTGTCCCCATGCCATCGTGCTATGAATAGACATCGGTGTAAAGGCATCTAACTCTACTGCAGAATGTAATATGCCATCTAAATGCCCATATTTTGCTTCAATCGCATCGGCGAGCTCATGGTATTGAACTTCAGATGCTCCTGCTAAATCAAAAGGGTAAATAATAGGCGTGGGCGTATTTGCAGCAACTAAGCGGTCGTATACTTTTTCTAATTTAGGAATATTTTTATCTAATAAAATAACCGTTGCGCCGTGTTCAGCCAGTGTTAATGCTGCAGTGCTTCCTAAGCCGCCACCCGCACCAGTAATAAGAATTGTTTGTTTAGTTAAGGGCATGACTTTGATTATTGATCCAAGCTAAAATTTCACTAGGTTGATGAACTAAAGCATCCGCTCCCCAGTTTTCTGGCTGATCATCGGGTTTTAAATAACCCCATGTCGCCGCTAATGTGTGCATATTTGCTGCTATTCCCGCACTAATATCATGCTGTGCATCACCAATATATAAGCAACTGTCTGGGCTGACTTGTATTTGCTGGCAAGCCGCTAACATTGGTTCTGGATGAGGTTTGCTATGCGCGGTAGTATCGCCACAAATAATGCAAGCAGAGCGTTGTGTTAGATTCAGTGCTTGCATTAATGGGTGGGTCAGACGTTCACGTTTATTAGTCACTACGCCCCACGGAATAGCCTGCGCTTCCAGTGTGGCTAATAAGCCTACCATGCCGTCATATAAATGCGTATAAACAGCAATATTATTTTCATAATAAGCTAATAGCCATTGTAAAATATCAGCTTTTTGTGCCTCACTCGCGCTTTGCTCACTGCTTGCTAAAGCCGTTTCTATCATCACCGCCGCACCATAAGAAATATAAGGTGTAATACCACTGGCTAAAACTTCGCTATAACCGAAATGAGCCAAGGCTTTATTTAAAGCGGTGGTTAAATCAGGTGCCGTATTCAGCAGTGTGCCATCTAAATCAAATAGCACACAAGCAAAGGGAAACGCTGTACTCATCATTTATTCAGGGCGTTTAAACGCAGCAATATAGTTAATATCTATAT
>WTCM01000064.1 GCA_013138595.1 Methyloprofundus sp.
ATATATTAGCTAAGCAACATATTAATCCAGCGTTAGCGCGCTATGAACTACACCGAGTATGGAAACTTGAAGGCACATTAAAGCCAGGCAAACGGCATATTTATTCGCGCCGTGTACTGTATTTAGACGAAGATAGCTGGCAAGCTTCTATCGCTGATAACTATGATAAAAAAGGCCAGCTTTGGCGTACTTCAGAGGCACATGGGCTTAATTATTATCAAGTGCCTGTGCATTGGAATACCTTAGAGGTTTATTATGATTTAAAAGCACAGCGTTATTTAGCGGCTGGCTTGGATAATGGGCGTAACCCTTATCGTTTTAGTGAAGAGGCTGACCCTAAGGAATTTAGCCCGAATGCTTTGTTGTATTATGTTCGCTAAATCAATAGGCAAAAAAAAGCCCTGTTATAGAGTCTATAACAGGGCTTTTAAATATGGAGCTGGTGATGGGAATCGAACCCGCGACCTGCTGATTACAAATCAGCTGCTCTACCGATTGAGCTACACCAGCGTTAACTGTGATATATCACTACATCCGTGAGTGAATTAAAATATGGAGCTGGTGATGGGAATCGAACCCGCGACCTGCTGATTACAAATCAGCTGCTCTACCGATTGAGCTACACAAGCTAAAGAGCGAGTATTATAATCGCTCTTTAGATTTTTGCAAATGATTTTTTATTTTTATCCTGTTATGCCGCACGAGCAGCTTAATACAAGGTCATTTTTTCATCACATGACTGCGCCCAAGCATGTATGCCACCTGTTAAGTTAAAAACCTGAGTAAAGCCTTGGTCATCCAAAAAGTTAGCGACACTCTCACTGCGCATACCATGATGACAAATCACCACAATAGGAATTTCTTTATCCAGTTCTTTTGCATGTTTGGGTACTTGAGTCATAGGCATCAGTACGCTATTGGCGAGTGCGGCAATTTGATACTCAAAAGCTTCGCGTACATCTAATAAAAAATAAGCATCAGGGTTTTCTAGTAATTCGTGTTGTAAAAAAATGGGTGATATTTGTTGTATTGCCATGGAGTAACCTCGGTTTAAGTGGTAATAAAGCGTTCTAAACGCTGCATTGCACGTTGTATATTTTGCATAGAGCCTGTATAAGAAAAACGTAGATATTGCTCGCTCTTATTGCGACCAAAATCTTTGCCTGGTGTGACTGCTAAACCCTCTACTTCCAATAACTGTTCAGCAAACAACCAGCTATTATCAGTAAAAGCACGACAGTCTGCATAGATATAAAAAGCACCTGCAGGCTTTACTGGGATTTTAAAGCCTAAGTCTAAAAGACTTTGGTATAAAAAGTCACGTTTTTGGGAAAAATCCTGCCGCCTTTGTTCTAATTCGTCTAAAGTCTCTACTTCAAATGCAGCAAGCGCGGCATATTGTGAATGACTCGAGGTGGAGATGAAAATATTTTGGGCGAGTTTTTCAACCGCCTCAGTATACGCCTCAGGCACCACTAACCAACCGGCACGCCAGCCTGTCATACCAAAATATTTGGAAAAACTATTAATAACAAAAACTTCATCACTAAATTCTAAAGCACTTGCCACGCCTGATTCATATACTAAGCCATGATAAATTTCATCGGATAAAAACACCCCTTGTTTTTGTGTCACAAACTGAATCATTTTTTCCAATTCATCCGCCTGAATAATGGTCCCCGTGGGGTTAGACGGCGAGGCAACTAAGGTGGCTTGAGTCTGCGTGTGCCAATGCTGTTGTAATAAACTCGACGATAATTGATAAGCTGTGTCAGCATAAACAGGAATATGTTTGACCTTACCATCAAATAAATGAATAAAATTTTGATTACAAGGGTAACAAGGGTCAGCAAGCAAAACTTCATCACCTGCATTTAAGCTGACTCCTAAAGCGAGCAAAAAAGCGCCTGATGCGCCAGGGGTAATAAAAATACGCTCCATCGGCACAGTGACTTGATAACGCTGCCAATAAAAATCTGCGATTTTCTGTCTTAATTCAGGTAAACCAGCCGCAGGGGTATATTTGACATGCCCAGCTTTAATATAATCTAAGCCTGCTTTTGTAATCGCTGCTGGCGTGGCAAAATCAGGCTCACCAATTTCCATGTGAATAATATCACGCCCTTCCGCCTCTAATTGTTTGGCGCGACGCAGCAGTTCCATCACATAAAAAGGCGTGATTTTTTCCATTCTATCGGCTATCTGCATAAGCTGACCTGTAAAAAAATTATATTTATAAATGGCATGATTATTTTATCCTTGGCAAAGTGCTTTAATAAATACTCTATGCGTATTTATTAAAGTACTGATAGAGCTATTCTACAGTAGGGTTTGTGTAGATAGCTATATAAAAAAATGCCCCTCAGTATGGGTTAAAAATAAATGGTTTAACTCAACAAAATAAAGCATGACTGTAGTTTTTTCTTGCTAAAATCTCATTATCCTGTTAAAAATGCGCAGTTTTTAAATAATTTGGAGTTAGTGGATGACTAGCAGCACAGTAGCTGAAAGTACGCCTTTCAATTTTTCGCCTTACGCAGAAAAAGAAGGCGAAGAATATATGAATAATGCACAGCAAGAGCATTTTAGAGACATTTTGACGAACTGGAAAAATGAGTTAATGATCGAGGTAGATCGCACTGTTGATCATATGCGTGATGATGCTGCAAATTACCCTGATCCTAATGATAGAGCGTCACAAGAGTCTGAATTTAGCTTAGAACTAAGAACTCGTGACCGTGAAAGAAAGTTACTGAAAAAAATTGGCGAGTCTTTAGCTAATTTGGATTCAGATGATTATGGTTACTGCGAGTCATGCGGAATAGAAATTGGTGTACGTCGTTTAGAAGCGCGTCCTACTGCAGATTTATGTATCGATTGTAAAACACTGGATGAAATCCGTGAAAAGCAAATGAGCTAGATAAGAGCCGATATGATGCGGAGAGCTGGACGGGGTATCTACCCCGTTCGTAACGTTTTATAAAGTTTGCATTTAATTATATTTTTTTCAATGGGCTGAAGTACTCTGTATAGCGGAATTCCTGCGATAAAAATGATGGGTTTCGCAAAAAGACGCCACCCCATCCTACATAAGTCATTATGCAATCAACAGACTCTATTTTAAAGCTAGATAAACAGCATGTATGGCATCCTTATAGCTCTATGCAAGCTGAGACTCCTGTTTACCCTGTAAAATCAGCACAGGGCGTTCAAATCACCTTAAACGATGGTCGTGTGTTAATTGATGGCATGTCCTCGTGGTGGAGTGCTATCCATGGCTATAACCACCCTGTGTTAAATCGTGCAATTGAACAACAATTGCACGAGATGGCGCATATTATGTTTGGCGGCTTAACCCATCAACCCGCAGTCAACCTAGCTAAGAAGCTAGTCGACATTGCGCCAGAGCCTTTACAAAGCGTCTTTTTCTCCGACTCAGGCTCTGTTGCTGTTGAAGTCGCGCTCAAGATGGCCATTCAATACTGGTACGCCAAACAGCAGCCGCAGAAAAATAAAATGCTTAGCCTACGCCATGGCTATCATGGCGACACCTTTGGAGCGATGTCAGTGAGTGACCCTGACAATGGCATGCATAGCCTATTTACACACACTTTAGCAAAGCAACTCTTTGTCGATGCACCCGCATGCACTTTTCAGCAAACTTGTCAGCCTGAAGACATTGCAGCATTTACCCAGCAATTAAAGCAACATCATACTGACATAGCCGCCGTTATCTTAGAACCTATCGTGCAAGGTGCAGGAGGAATGCGCTTTTATTCGCCTGATTATTTGCGGCAATTAGCTGAACTATGCAAAACTTATGATGTACTATTGATTGCTGATGAAATTGCCACAGGGTTTGGGCGTACAGGTAAACTATTTGCCTGTGAACATGCGGCGATTGTGCCTGATATTCTTTGCTTAGGAAAAGCCCTAACAGGCGGCTATATGACCTTAGCGGCTACTTTAACAACAGCTCAAGTAGCGAGCACAATAGCACAGGGTGAACCCGGTTTATTTATGCACGGCCCTACCTTTATGGCTAACCCTCTTGCCTGCGCCACCGCCTTAGCAAGTTTAGATTTATTATTAGACTCTCCTTGGCAGCAGCGGGTGCAAAATATAGAGCAAATATTACAAACAGGGCTTAGCCCTTGCCAGTCATTTGAGCATGTGCGAGAAGTGCGTGTTTTAGGTGCGATAGGCGTGATAGAGTTACACTCAGCAGTCGATATGCAAGTAATACAAGCTCAGTTTGTAGAGGCTGGCGTTTGGGTAAGACCGTTTAATAAACTGGTGTATTTAATGCCACCATTTATTATTTCTACGGCAGAGCTTGAGCAATTGATTGAGGCGGTTGTTGGCGTTGTGAAAGGTATACGTCATTCATGCGGATAAAAACTTAAGGTAAAAAAGTATGACCCAAAAAACAGACGAACAATGGCGTGAACAACTCACGCCTGAACAATATAATATCTGTCGTTGCAGTGCAACAGAAGCGCCTTTCACAGGAAAGTACGCCGACTGTAAAGACGATGGTATCTATCATTGCAGCTGTTGTGCGCAAGCCTTATTTGATGCCACCACTAAATATGACTCAGGTTCTGGTTGGCCTAGTTATTTTGCACCCATTACTGCTGAAGCTGTACGTGAAATAAGCGATACCACCCATGGTATGCGCCGTGTCGAAGTGGTCTGCAGTGCTTGTGATGCGCATTTAGGACATGTGTTTGAAGACGGACCACAGCCCACAGGTTTACGTTACTGCATTAATTCAGCTTCTTTGGATTTAAAACCACGATGAACGATCAACAATGTGTACAAGAATTATTAGATTTTATTGATGCCAGCCCTAGCCCTTGGCATGCCGTAGCAACAATGGAGCAAACTTTAATTAAGCACGCTTTCCAACGTTTAATTGAAACGGAGTCATGGGGGTTAAGTGCCGGGAAGCGTTATTATGTGATACGCGATGATTCCTCTATTATTGCCTTTGTCGCTGGTACTAAGTCTTTAGTTAATCATGGTTATAAAATTATAGGTGCGCATACTGATTCACCTGGTTTGCGTATCAAACCGCATGCCTTATTTAAAACAGGTGAGCTGCTATGTATGGGAGTGGAAGTATATGGTGGGCCCATTTTGGCAACCTTTACAGATAGGGATTTAAGCTTTGCAGGACGGCTTAGCTATCAAACCACCACGGGGGATATTAAAACCAAGCTAGTGCGTTTTGAGCAAGCCCTATTGCGTTTGCCTAATTTAGCGATACACATGAACAGAACCGTGAATGAAGAGGGCTTAAAGCTGAATAAGCAAAGTGAATTACCCTTATTATTTGCCAGTAGTGCAGAAGAACAATTGCCAGAAACCGTGTTTACTGAATTATTAAGTACACAAAGTGAGTTAGCGGCTGAGCAAATTCTCTCTTGGGAATTTAATGTTTATGACACTCAAAAAGGGGCTTTTTGGGGTGCGGATCAAGCTTTTTATAGTAATAGCCAGTTAGATAACCTCGCCTCGTGTCATGCAGGATTGAGTGCTTTATTAGATAAACAGGTCTTAAATTCAGGCAATACAGTGATCTGTGCTTTTTTTGACCATGAAGAAGTGGGTAGTGAAAGTACAAAAGGTGCGAATGGTAGTTTTTTACCCGATACATTAGAAAGAATTGCCTTAGCAAGTGATTTAAAGCCAGAAGAGTACAAACGCGCTTTAGCGCAAAGCTTTATGTTAAGTGTCGATATGGCACATGCTTACCAGCCTAACTTCCCCGCTGCTTATGAGCCTGAACATAAAGTTTATGTGAATAAAGGGCCAGTGATTAAATTAAATGCCAATCAACGCTATAGCTCGGAAACCGTCTCAGAAGCCATGTTTATCCGCTGGTGCCAGCAAGCCAACGTGCCCTTTCAAAAATATGCGCATAGAACCGATATTCCGTGTGGCAGTACCATAGGCCCGATGACTTCGGCTAAATTAGGTATTCGTACAGTCGATGTGGGTAATGCCATGTGGGCAATGCATAGTATTCGTGAAAGTGCAGGCGTATTGGATCACCGCTATATAATTGATGTGATGCAATGTTTTTTTAAAAGTGAGTAAATACCCGTTGTCTAGCGTTTTTCTAAGGGGATAGAAATGACATTAGCTTTTATCTTGTAGATTTTTTTTGAAAATATGCTTAAATAGAACTAAAAATAAGCAGATTGGATGAGCGTATGAAAGCTAAAGTTATTTCATTAAAGACCGAATATCAGGTCACTACGGAGCAAGCTGAAAAATTATTACGCTTACAGCGTGAAATTTTAGAGCAAGTCGCCTTAGGTGTGGATTATAGAACCATACTCAATGCATTATGTTATGCCGCCGAGCAGCTAGTGAGTGACTCTTTAGCTTCAATTATGATCTATGACGAATCACATTCGTTTTTAACGGTATTAGCGGCCCCTTCAATTCCTAGTGAGGCTATTGAGGCGTTGAATGGTTTAATTCCTAGCGAAAATGCAGGTTCTTGTGGCACAGCAGTGCATAGTAATGAACCACAATATGTCACTGACACGCGAACAGATTGTCGCTGGTGCGACCTACAAGGCTTTGTCGAAAATTTTTCTATCGGTGCATGCTGGTCCTGCCCGATTAAAATTGAAAAAGACACCGCAATGGGTTCGTTTGCCTTATCTAGTTTTGAAAAAAGAACCCCCTCTGCATTTTATAAGCAACTATTAGAAACCAGCGCACATATTATTGGTATTATCCTGAAGCGAGAGCAAGAAG
Organism: Methyloprofundus sp.; assembly: GCA_013138595.1. Lineage (GTDB taxonomy): Bacteria > Pseudomonadota > Gammaproteobacteria > Methylococcales > Methylomonadaceae > Methyloprofundus. The sequence continues at coordinate 6,778 of WTCM01000064.1, forward strand.
AACAATCGCTTTGGCAATTAGCCCACCGAGATGTGTTAACGGGGCTAGAAAATCGTAGCTCATTCAATAAAACCTTAGCAAGAGCACTAGATTTTGCCTATACTCAAAACACTCAATTAGCAGTCTTAGTCTTAGACCTAGATGGTTTTAAGGATGTTAATGACACGCAAGGACATGATGTGGGTGATAAGGTGTTGCAATGGGTTGCCGAACAAGTGCAGCAAGTGCTAGGTGAGACAGATAGCTTTGCGCGCTTAGGCGGTGATGAGTTTGTTATTTTAATTGAAGAACTAGTGAAACCCTTTGTGGTTGACCAGTTGATTGAAGAAATACTGATGCTGTTTAAGCAAAAAATTAAAGTGGCTAGCCACCAATTTTCTTTATCGACCAGTATTGGGGTGAGTTTTTTTCCTGATGATGGGCAGACAGCAGAAAAATTACTGCGCAATGCAGATACGGCAATGTATGCCGCTAAGAAATCAGGGCGTAACTGTGCAAAAATTTACCACGAAGATTTAACCAATTTAGTGGAACACCGAGTCAACTTAGTTGCCGAGATGCGCGCCGCACTGGTAAATCAAGATTTCATCGTACATTATCAGCCACAGTTTTGTACAAAAAGTCAGAAACTGCTTGGGGTTGAGGCACTGGTTAGGTGGCAGCACTTTGATAAGGGCTTAATCTCCCCTCAGACCTTTATTTCTATCGCGGAACAAAGTGGGCTGATTAAAGAGATAGGCTTATGGGTTTTTATCACCGCTTGTCAGCAATGTAAAAAATGGTGGGATGAGGGGGTTGCTGATTTTTCATTGGCAATTAATCTATCTGTTAAGCAGTTAGATAGCGAAAGCATTCAGCAGATGCAGGAAGTGCTCATGGGAATGAATTTTCCCTTACATAATTTGGAACTTGAGGTCACTGAAAGCCTAGTGATGCACTCTGAAAGTTTACACGAGCTAAAAAAACTTGAAGCAATGGGGATTCGCATTTCTATGGATGATTTTGGGACGGGCTATTCTTCCTTAGCACAGCTCAAGCATTTACCTATTTCTAAGCTAAAAATTGATCGCTCATTTATTAAAGACTTAACTGAAAATGAAAGCGATCGAATACTGATTAAAACGATTATTGCTTTAGGGCATAGTTTAGGCTTAAAAATTGTTGCCGAAGGCGTAGAGACAATTGAGCAACAAGACTTCTTAGCAGCGCAAGGTTGCGATTTAATTCAAGGTTATTTACGCAGCCGCCCTGTACCACCTGAGCAACTAGCTGAATTATTTGTACATTTGTAAACTACAAGGAAACACATACTTCTAAGCCTAGCGCTCTAATACGCTCAGCAAAAGCATTTATTTGTGCTGCACTTACTTTGGAGAGTTGCGAGGCTTCAGCTTGTAGAGAAGGACGCGCCAAACTATACAGCATCACACCACGCAAAGAGCTTTGCTGCATGACTTGAGCCACTATTTTTAAATACGCCTCTTGCTCACTTGCCGACACTAGCCCTACATTTTTATTATCAGCATAATTTAACATACAAGTTTGTAACCATGTATCACACAGAGACGCTGAGGTGATTAAGTTGTCTATTTGTCGTAGCGCACTGATTGCCGCATGGTTAATCGCTGCTTTGCCTTGTTCTGTACCAGAATCTAGCTTAAACCACACCTGCCCTTGATGTAAATTAAACAGCTTTAAACCTGCTTGTACTTCGCTTTTATGTAATAGGCTGCCATTACTAATCAGTACATATTGAAACGGTTCTTTGATCTTTGCCTGCTCTACAACCTGAGTAATCACCGCGATTGCTTGTGAGAATTCTTTGGCGCTAGTGGGTTCGCCATTGCCTGAAATGGCAATATCTTTAATCACTTGCATCTCTTCTGCTAGCTGAAAACGCTGATAAAAAGAACCATGCAAGACATCCTCTAAAAATTCACTTAACTCTGCCGCGAGTAAGTCTAAATCCAAACTAGGTGCAGTACCTAATGTTAAATCAGGTACTTGGCAATACACACAGCGCCAATTACAGGCATTATTGGTATTAAAATTAATGCCAATGGATAAGCCGCCTGAACGTCTGGAGATTACAGGATAAATA
>WTCM01000107.1 GCA_013138595.1 Methyloprofundus sp.
GAGCATAGATTCCTGCTAACAGCATGCAGGAATGACGTTTTTTTTCATAATCCTAACTGGAATATCCCGTTTTTACTGAAAATTAGGATGTTTTTGAAATGACGACTTCCAAAGTGGTTGGGGTTTATATAGTAAAAAGTTTGATTATAGGGCATATATTTATAGATACAAAATTAAAATACCTCCCCACTCAATAAAGAATTTAAGCCCTACATTTTATCAATCACAAAAAACAATAGACTGCTTTTCACTGTATCCCCGCCCCCTTAACCCAGACCACACAAATACAGCAATATCTAACTTGAATTTTCCCTATCTTTGTCATTGTTATACGCTATAATTAGCGCAATAAAATGCTCCTTAGATACTGTTTATTCGCTGCTATCTCCCCCTCAATAAGCATATCCCTAAACCCTATTCCAAGCTCAATATATAGGTCATCCCCTTCACACACCAAATTATGACTTCAAATAGTTTTGTTAAAGGTATTTTCTCTTCTGTTATTATGCGCTGGTCAGTAAAATTTATTGGTATTTTTAATACCATGATTTTAGCCAGAATTCTCATGCCTGAAGATTTCGGTCTAGTCGCAATGGCCGCTATTTTTAGAGCTCTGGTTGAAGAATTTTCAACCATCAATGTTTCTTTACTCTTAATCCGAAAAAAAGGGGATGCAAAAGAAGCCGCTAATACCGCTTGGACTGTTTCTATTATCCAAAGCTTTTTCCTAGCTTTAATGCTCTGTCTCTTAGCGCCTCTCGCAGTCGATTTCTTTGCAGAAGAGCGAGTCCGCGATATTATTTACTTTATGGCGGCAATCAAAATCCTCGCTGGCTTTAACAATATTGGTGTTGTACTTGCCAGAAAAGACCTAGACTTTATGCTTGATTATAAATTTATGGTCTATTCTAGGATTGCCACTTTTTGTAGCGTTATGCTACTGGTTTATTTTATCCGTGATTACCGCGCGATTATCTACGGTGACTTACTAGGAGCGGCGTTAACTGTTGCAATCAGCTACATCCTACACCCCTACCGCCCACAATTTTCCAAGAAAAATATCTCTGAATACCTTAAGTTTTCACTGAACATGATCCCCTACTCTATTTGTAGACTATTAAACAACAAACTAAGTGTGCTACTGGTAGGCAAAGTGGCAAGTGCCTCAGTAATGGGAGGATACAATGTCTGTAATGAATTAGCCTCTATGTTCACTAAAGAGCTTATGTTCCCCGTATTAAGAGGGATGTACCCTAATTTGACAAAAATTGCAGATGATCGAAAAGCATTTAACCGTATTTTTATTAATACCTATTCCTTCACGGCCGCAATATGCTTTCCTATCGTCATTGTGCTTTGGTTTTATAGCAAAGATGTTGTTTTAATTCTTTTAGGGCAACAATGGGTTGAAACCCATGAGTTTTTAAAGTATCTCTCTATCTATGGAGGGCTTACCTCGATGATGATGGTTATTTCTGAACAATCATTAATTGCAATCGGCATGGAGTCCAAGGCAAATAAACTTATGTGGTTCAGGTTAATCATGCTATTACCCGCAGTACTACTAGGCTATCATCTATCAGGCTTTATAGGCATGATACAAGCAATGATTGTTGTCACCCTGTTCTCTATGAATATTATTTTGTTACATATTGCCAAGCTGTTTAAAATAAATCGTTTCTTATTTATCAAGAAATTTCTACGCCTAGCCCTTCCTGGCTCCGCTATGGCGGCATGCATTTATTGGCTAACGCAATATAATTTCACCGATTCCTTTGCTATTAACTATTATATAGAGCAAGCCATTATTGTTAGCTTAGCAGTCCTTGCTTATGTAGCGACTATTTTTATACTATGGCTGCTTGCAGGTAGACAAGAAGGCTTTGAGTCTACTATTTTTAAAAGGTTTTAGCGTTAATATTGACTTAGTTTGTTGCGCTGACGCTTAACAAACTAAGCCAATATTAATAGTAAAAAACCTACTGCTCCCTATTAAGAGTTAATAGGCACTATAAAATCACCTGAGCTGGGTGGGGTATTTACCCCGCCCGTTACGTTTAATTTTTAAAATATAGCCTATGCTTTAAATCTAAACGTGTGAAACGGGGCGAATGCCCCGTCTCGCTAAGATGCTCTGCGTTCTGCCCCTACAGACTCGCAAGAAAGTTTCGTGGTTTTAAGGGTACGCGATGCGATTGAAGTGGCTACACTAAATAGGATAATACGCTTGTGCTTTATCTTGAGAAAGTGATTTTTTTAGATACTGTAAAACAGATGTTTTACCAATACGGCGCTGACCATATAATACGATTGCATTTTCTTCATGGCGTGAAAAAATTCGCAGCACATCACGCATAATATCAGCGCGACCCACAAAAGCCCCTCCATTACCCACTGGGTTTCCTGCGATATATGGATTACGATAGCGTGATGACATAAACAGCAGACTCTTATAAATTCATTAAATAACAGCAAAGATGCTGAACAGCCATTGATAGTAAAGCAACCTTACATTTTTTGCAATCTATACATGAAGGCAAGTTGAGTAAGTATAAACGTGCAGGGTATCATTCCATCCCCTCCTTTTATCAGCACGTAAATTTCGGTGCATGGAATGCACCCTATAGCTTAACTTCCCCAAACCAACACAATATCCTTCACCTGCTTATTCCCCGTAAAAGCGGCATGACTCTCAAACTGGATAAAATCTAATTGCAGCTTATTATGCCGTTGCTGTTGGCGTAGCCATTCATTCAGCACACAGCCTAACCATAAAGCGGGCTCTATATCCTGTACATATTTTTGCTGAAAACTCACGGCGGATACTGCTGTACCTGCTTGCTGCTCTAATAAGACAAAATAACGGCGTAACCATTTACGATATAAAGGCAATTCCAATACTTGAATCTCACGTTTGACCACTTCAATTTTATTAAGCTTTTTCTTACGCTTTTTACTCAGTAAACTCTCACTGTCTACGCGTAATTTTTGCACAATTTCAATCAGTTCATCTTCTACGCCATAATCTGCCGTATTCGCTGAAATTGAAAATTGTAAGGGCTTAATCTGGTTCCATTGCTCAGGAATGGTCTCTTGTTCGCTCCAGTCTTGCATTTCATAACTGGGATTTTGACGTAGATAAAAAGCAAAGCCTTGTACCAATTGAGCGCGGGCTTCTATTTTGCGCAGTTCAAATAGAAAGGTTTTAAGTTTATCTAAAATATCCTGTAAGCGTTGATGATAAACAGGTAATAAACGGATTAAATGCTGCTCTAAAAACAGATATAGAGCGGGATGCTCTTCTACCATTTCTAATAAGTATTCAGGCTGCAAAGCACTGATTGCCTGTACTAATAACTCTACCCGTGAAATATAAAAGACATTCTGCTTTTTCTTTTCTGCCAAAGTGCGTACATTGGCAAAACGGCTATTCACTAGCATCAATAAATAGCTGGTATTTTCTTCTAAATTATCCGCTAAATCGAAAATTAAACGCTCAATTTCTGTGCTGTAATTTTCTGCATCTTCAATTCGATTGTCATCCCATGCACCTTGGTATAACAGGATCTGCTGCTCTAAAGTATCTACCCAACTGGCTAAATCGGTATCTAAACGGCGCAAGCGGTCACTGCTTAAGGCACTATCGACAAACTGCCCTAAACGTGCCGAAATACGATAACCATCAACACTGTGATTCACTAATATTTTCAACTGTTTAAGCTGACTTAAAGCGCGTTGGTTTTGCTTATCCTTATAAATTACGCCGTCATAATAAGCCTTGGAAATTAACTCACTATGCGTTGCCATCGCTTTAAATAAGCGGTCTAAGCCTTGTGCTTGCATTAAAACAAGCTCCCTTGCTCGCTGGCTTCTTCCTCTTGTTCAATCGGGATTTCTTCATGCTCTTTGATAAATTGTAGCGACTGGTAAAAATAGTCTAACTTGCCTGTCACTTGATAAATCAAAGTATCGCGGTTGACTAATTGTAAATAACCCCATTTATTTAAAGTGCTTAACAGCTTTTCTAAACGCCCTTTCACTGAATCTTCACTGCTACTAAAATCTTTAAATTTGGCAAAAGATTGTAGTCGATCCGCTAAGGCTTGGTTATTTTCGATCACTTGCAATAGGCTAGAAAAGGCCAAAGTATCGCCTGGTGATAATACCGAATCTTGCTTTAAACACGCCATCATCATATCCAGCCATTCTACGACGGGGTGTAGTTCTAAACGGAATTGCTGAAAAATTTTACGTACATCTTGCCGCGCACTGCTGTCGATTTCTATATAAGCGGCATAATATGCCAGCTTATTTTGCGTACTTGCTAGTTTGTAATTTAAACGCTGTAAATAATCTTCTAATTGAAAATTATTTTCAGGATCTTGTAAATATTGAAAAGCCGCTTCGTCGCTGACTTCACAAATAAAATCGCCTTGTAATAATCGCTTTACTAAAGACTCAAACATCACTAGGCTCCTCTGTTTCTGGTTCCTCTACTGGCTCTTTCGGCTCAGCTAATTCCACCTCAAACGCCAATGGCTCTAAATTATCCATATACTCATTGTCCACCTTCATTTCTATCAATTCACGAAAGCCGTGTACTTGATAACGATTTTTAAAGAAGGCTAGCACTTCGGGGTCGGGGTCTGGAAAAGCCGATAACAAGGTAATATTATTCTTGGTTAAAATTTCAATCAACATTTCTATATTCAGTTGATGCAGTTCTTTTAATTCATCCATCGGCCAGATAAAACGCACGGGTTGATCTTTACGAATCATATTCACTAAGGCGATAAAGAACACACATAAAATCAAATAGGATAAGCCATGACTGGATATTTGACGCAACTCTTCCGCATGAGTCGCGCGTTTACTGCGTCCGTTTTCAGTGACAATAATTTCTAGCTCTAATAAATTCACCAGCTTCATTTCCATTTTATTTTTGCCCTGTAATTGTTCGGCAACACGGCGCACAATATCAGCAAAGTCATCGGTCGGTAACTCCCCCTCGTTATTACGGCTCCATTCGTCAAACTGCTCGGTGAACTTAACAATTTGCTCCCAATAGCCCAAAGTTTTGACCTTAGAGGTTAAGCGTCCTTGTATACTTTCGATTTTCTCAAAGCTAATATTCTTATCAATATTCGCCGCTAAACGCCGCGATAAAGAATCAACCCCGCGATCAAATCGCTGTAAGGCTTGTTGATAATTACGAATGGCACTACCAAAGGTTTGTGCCTGCATCACCAACCAACGCTTGGTGTCATCCGCGCTAGAGCTAAACCAGTCCTGCAAAGCAGGTAGCCATAATAGTTCATCACTATCTAAACCCAGTTCTTCACTCACCGCCGCATAATAACTATATGGTCGAGTATTAGGAATCGCGGTTAATGTGCGCTTTAAATGGCGTACTAAATCGCTCATTTCTTTACGCTGGGTTTTATGTTTACTACTTAAAATCCGCGCATGACCTTGTAATAAATTCAAATGATGCGAGCTATCAAAACTGACGTTTTCTGGAGTTTTCTTAGGATAAACCGCTAAATCTTCCAACACTTTTTTAAGCGTAGTCACTTCCTTTTCATAACGCTTAACCCGTTTTTTAATCTGCTCTAATTCATTATCTAAGCTTTTACGTTGTTGTTCGTAAGTGCTTTGTAAGGCTTCATATTCCTGCTGTTGTTGCTGTTCTAATGACTGTTGCGTGCCTAGCTCAGTGACTATATTATCGTATCTTAGCCATTCCAGTTCTAACCAACGTTGATATTGCTGTACCAACTCTTCCGCTTTTTCCGCCTTTTGAGCATCACTCTTTAAGGTCTCTATTTTCTTTTCTAAAGCGGTTAA
>WTCM01000092.1 GCA_013138595.1 Methyloprofundus sp.
CTACAGCTCAAGCGTTGCTTGTCCCGTGTTAAATGTGTAGCCGTTTTTTAGTTTAGGGCTGAGAATTCAAAAAGAGATACCGCCCAGATAAATGCTCCCAAGAAGTACCAGTAGAGACTAACTCTTCTCTATTAATCAACTTAAACTTAAAATCACGCGAACCTGAAATAGTCAGCGCGTTATTCAATACATGTGCTTGCCCTAATTCTAATAACCAATAATTATCAAATTCCGTTCCATGCCTTGCAATCGTTCCTGCTTGCTGCTTAGTAATTGCTTGTCGCTGGACTAAACGTACTGACTTAAGCTCATAAAGATACTTAATCTGTCGTTGCTTACTATGCGTATCGTACACCCAAAAAGCACAATATTTAATTTCACGCATCACAGCACGCGGCACTTTCTTTTTAATCGCGGTGGTTTCTGGCAAATGATACCACTGAGCTTTACCCTGTCTAAAAGCCTCTATATAGCTATCACTGCGACCAGCACCTAATGCAACCGCTAAGGTTAAATCTTGATACCTAGAAAGCTGCATACCTGTATAGCTAATTCTTGCGGCTTCTTTAATATATAAATGATCGGCAGATTTATTCAGGTAATTGCTTTTATCTGGCAAGCCAAATTGCTCAATTAAAAAATTTCTTAAGCAAGTATTCTCAGCATTCGGTAATAAAGGAAATGCACCAATACCAATTTCAGTAATTGCATCATGATAAGGGTTATCAGTCGTTTTATCAGCAAAATAGCCAGGATATAAAACAAAAGCACCAAAAATTGGCCGCGTTTTTTCCTGCCATTCATCGTCCGCTTGATGCACATAAATTAAAGCATCTCGGTAACGATGCATTTGATTAATCGCATCATCCTTGGCTAAATCAATATCGCCTTCTGCTGAAATTTGATATTTAGCATCAAAAATCCAACGTACTGTTTCACCCTGAGAAAATTCAGCCTCTAAAAAAATATCAGGTTTTTGTCCTGTAATCCATGAATAAATTTTTCCTGATTCAGGCTTATTATTTTGGGGCTTACTAAAGCGTGGTTCATGCGCTAGCTTTATTGTAAGATTATCCGCCTCGCGGTATAACTCAAATGCCGCGCCCATCCCCTCATGCAAACCTTTTTCTACGCCTTTTTTATATAAACTAGGCTTACGTGATGTTTGCTCTACAAACCCTAAATCTTCTATTAAAAGCCGGCGCACTTCTAACACACACCAAACCTCATATAATTCTGCTACTGACTTTATAGAGATATTCGCATGTCGGCCAAACACATCAAGATAAAGTTTGAGTTGCTGCCATACGCGATAAACATTGGCATAGCCTGCTTTTTGGTGCAATACCAAAGACTCATTATTTAAACCTTCATAATGCCCCACCTCACGAAAAAAAGGACGCTTTAAATACTGCTCTAACGGTTTTTTCCAAGCATTTAATTGCTTAAAAAAGGATGCAGAAATACGTGCCTTTTCGGGCGGTGTATTGATGTCTTTAACACGCGTAATAAAAGCAGATAATTCACGGGTACAGCGAATTAAAACCATTTTAATAAAGCGATTTTCAGGGGTGTCTAGCGATAAAACTTGATGATCGCGTGTGTAACGTCGATTCACTTCAGCATTATTAACCGCCGTTTTAAGTTGAGCTTCTAAGCGAGGCGATAGCCGTCCTTTCAATTGTTCGGCTCTTAATTTTCTACTTTTAGGTAATAAACGTGAATGTGGGGCTTGCAAGATTTGTTTCAGCCCTTTTTCTAACTCTAAACGCAAGCTTTCAAACTGCGCTAACCATAACAAAGGAAAGCGTTCATAAGGTTTATTCGACTGTGCTAAAGCTTGTTCAGTTGGCTGTGCAAACGAAAAACGCAATAAGGGGTAGTCTTTATCAATCACTTGCTGAATACTGATTAAATCCGTTGCACTATCCATTTTAGTGGCAAGTACTTCAAAAGAAATTGCCTGTACTATTTGCTTCTTATTCTGCTGATAAGTTAATACCCACTTAAACCAACCGATATGATTAGAAAAATTTAAGCTCCCTCTTAAAGAGTTTCCTGAATAATGAAAAGCATCCTCTATACTTTTGAGTCGATGGCTAATCGTAGGCGCGTTAATATCTCGCCCTGACTGAAACTGAAAATCAAACTCATACAGTTTATTTTCAAAGAAAATAGCTTCATCTAGCGTGTATTGATTAAGCGGTGCCTCTAGTTGTAATAAAGGCTCAAAATGTAAACAACTCACAGGACAGGGTTTATTTCTCGCCTTTAAAGTCCGCTTAAGCATTGCCTGTGCTGGCTCAATATTCTTACTCCAAACCACTAAAGTCCAATCAGGCGTTTCCAATTTAAGTAATTCAGGCATGGTTACTCAATAGTCGTGGTCTGGTTTTGTACGCGTTGATAAATGTCTGCTACCGCGACATTCAAATTAATGGATGTAAACTGCACTATATCCCCGGCAAAGTAATGGGTAGACTTCCAATTATCCTGTTTTCTCAACACCTCAATATCCACAAAATCTTGTTCGATTAAAACATACTCTAATAAACTGGGTAAGTTGAGATAAGCAAAACGTTTAGTGGTTCTATCTTTTTGACAAGTCGAACGCGATAAAACCTCAATAATAATGACAGGGCAGTCTGTGTAGTATTCATTCTCAGTGGAGTCATCACAAACAACCAACACATCAGGATAAAAGAAATTACTCCCTGCCTTTACTTTTATATCAGCCGTAAATGCTTCACAATCCGTATTTTTTAAATGCTGACTTAAGGCAATATAAAGATTCCCCGCAATACGTTGATGATTTTTACTCGCTCCCGCCATTGCATGCAATTCTCCAGCAATCAGCTCATGCCTTATTTCACGGCTTAGTTCATCTTGTAAATATTGCTTGGTATCTATTTTGATCACAGCAGACATAAGAGGTTCCTTTATTTTATATAGGTGTTGCTTTAGCACGGGGCATTACCGTAGGGTATCGCACTCACTACCATTAAGTTAAACTTTTAATATAGGATGTGTTGACGATAGGAAACGCATCAAGTGCCTATAAAGATGCGTTTCGTGCCTCAACACATCCTATATTTTTTCCTTAACTTAATTGCCGTGCGATACCCTACACGCTGTCTCATCTTCAAATTGTAGCCTATCCTTATTTAAGCTTAAGGCCAAAATGAAGTAAAGCCATTATTCGACAAACGCGCCTGCATCCAGCTTAATTTCTTTTTAGAACGGCAAGAAACAGCGAGTTCTTCCCTCTTTAATGATTCACGCAACAAATCAGGGCGTGTTTTGTCTTCAGCCCAAATATCAGCTAATTGCTCAGCAAAAACGTTTTCTAATTGAGTTAATAAGTTCTTTTCTCCATCTTCTTGTAACTTCTCACTATCACCCTCAATCCGTGGCAATACTTTAGTCATTAAAAAATCATCCCAAACGGCTTGTAACTCTATCGGACTCTCAGGTTTAAAACAGACCACTGCAATCAATAATTCATTTAAAGCACGATAAGCTAATTCAAAAGGGCTAGCTTTTAATACTTGGTTAATCGCCTCTAAAAATTGAATACTCGCCTTTGCCTTATCCTCTGAAATTAACGTAGCATCAACCTGAGAATAGCTAGAAAAGCTCAGGGCTTTAGGCTGAGTTGCTGGAGAGAAATAGTGTTGATAATCATTCGAGAAAAACTCACCAAAATCTATCGTAAATGCACGGTCTATCACCTTACGCGAAAACCCATGCGTGGTTTCATCCATATTAACCGTTCCCGCGACAATCAAATTAGGCGGAATACTAATCCCTTGTGCTAAAAAATAGTCCCATAAAGCCTGATCCTTATCACTCTGCAAATTAAGACTTGCTCTAAGCTTAGCGTAATCAGCCACTTGTTTAAAAACACTCGCCTTTAATAAAGGCTCACAAGAATATTGCCCATTGTCCCAATGTCGTGTTTCGATCACCGCCAAATAATCCGCAAAATATTGTTCCACAGGCGCGAGATTCATTTCATCCAAACACAGCCAGTAAGGCACACAGTCAGCATTATAGCTAATCTCGCCTTGCTCAATACTGGCAATAGCTTCTTTCCATGCCGCAACCAAGAAAACTAAAAAATCAGTGATGATATATTCCGCCCCGTTATTACCTAAGCGAGAAATATAGCCCAATAAGTCAGAAGGCTCATGCCAGTCTGGGCGCACAGGCACTAGACAATAATTCGAGTTATCCTGCTTAAAATACTGCGCTTGTTGTTTTACAAAGCGTGTTTTACCTGTGCCTGAGATACCTGCTAGGAGGATAAAGGGTTTGGGTAATTGTGTGGAAGTAGCTTGTGATTTTTTAGGAAGATTTTCCAAATAATTTAATTCATACTCACAAAGCTTACTAATTGTTGCTTCATATCCTAAAATGAATTTTTCATAATCTAAATTCAAAAATGAAAACAGGTGGGGGAGGCCCTGCTCTACTCGGCGTTTTCTATTAAAATCTGCAATAGATATATTTTTTCTTTTAAGGTGTGAAAGCAAATCTATAATTAATTGAGTAGGGATTATTCTACGTTGAAAATCACTATGTAAACGTACATAAATATTCTCTGAATTTACTTTTTCAATTGAAATAGCTCTACTACCTTCTCCAAGCACTAAGCCTTTATATAAATTAAGTTTATTTATCATTTACTGAGTTTGTATCATTACTTAACATTCAAGTAATATTTGTTAAACAAGGAGTTTTCTATAGAGAACTTCCTCACCTGTATAGATGATTCAACCATATCCAAAAAATACGGCAATCACATCAAATGTTATTTCCGCTGTCCTTGTTTACGCTGAATTCCAAAGCCGTCAATGTAAAGGTTAGCTATCGCATAATCATATTTAGAGTATTTTTTTCTCGTTATAAAGCCAATTTGCTGTAAACGCTTAACAAAACTATCAAAAGATTGTTCGTTGACCGTTTCTTTCCATAAATTTTCTAAATCATCACTATTAAAAAGAGAGCTAAGCTCATTGATATTATTGAAAAATTCATCCAGTTCAGGGTATTCATTTTTAATTGCATCACAACGTTCCTTCGAGGCTGCTGTTAAGCCTTTCGTTAAAGATCCCCAGCGTAATAAATGATCCGTCGGTGCTGTTTTTCCTTGCTTTGAATCTAGCTCTATTTCCTGTGCTTTTTTTAATAAAATAGTCAAAGAACGAGGATAAGTATTATCACTAGCATCGGTTAATCGGCTATAAACCCACTGAGCAACATAGGCATTTTTACTTTTTTTCTTTAGCCCCCATAATGGAGAGAGTGCCTGACGTAAAGTTTCTTCATCAGCTTCATCTAGTTCATTTTCTGCTAAGGGTAAAATACGATTTGATAGGGTTTTAAATTCAGCTGAACCTCCTACAGACAAGCGATAAGCCAAACGGAAAAAATCTGCTTTCCCCCATTGTAATAATAAAGTACGAGCTTCACCAAAATGACTTTTATTGGTAAAGACTAAGTTACTCCAAATATCTTCACGTAAAAATACTTTAAAGCGAATATGGTATAAATTTTGATTGTTTGCATCATAAACAAAACGCATTAATCCACCCAAGGCATCTTGTTGCCAGTCGCTACTTTCTTTTATATCTTGGTCTAAATCATCATATAACAACCATGTTTTTTGATTTTGTAGTTTTTGTGTTTGATTAAAATAACTTAAAGCATCACGGCAATGCTCATTTAAGCGAGTATCTGTTGCGAATTCTACAAGCTTATTAGTATGCTTTGAACTCCAAGTGTGATGTTCATTGCTGTTGAAGTTATTCTCCAAGCGACTTAAAAGTGGCTTTATTTTTGCTTTTTTCAATACCTCACTAAACTCAGGGCATGAGCGATAAAGACAAACCACCGCATAGGCGCGCCAAAAAGAAAGCCAATCAGTTTGTTTGGCTTTTAATTGTTGTTGAATTTTTTCAAAAACATCGCCCGTCGGTCTAAAACGATCACTCTCTCCATGAGCCGATAATACCGTAATGTTTTCTAGGCGGCCCAGAGAGCGTTTTTTTGCATTTTCAATATGCTGAGTAAATAAAGTATAAAGCGTTGACTTCCCAGTACCTTTTCTGCCTCTAATCACCCAAACGGCATCATCTAAACAACGCTCAAAATCGGCTGTTTTTTGAAAAATTGCATCAAAGTCAGCATCTAAGATACTCGCCGCATCACGCTCAGGAAAAGATAAAGATTTAACTAAATCTAAACGATTAGCAGGGGTAATAAGTGCATCTGCTTCAGCTACGCTGCTTTTTTCTAATAAATTATTGGTAATAGGGGAGTAATAAGCTAATGCCGTTTCAACAGGAAACTTAGAGCTGCCTGCAATATTAGGGTGATAAGGAATTGAGATAAACTGCTCATCTTTAGTCAACCCTAATAAGGGCTTAATATTCTTAACTAATTCCTCTCCAATAAGTCCTTCAGGAATAGGCGATATAATTAATTTAGCTTCTATACCGCCTAATTCTTTTAATAACTCCCGAATAAAAGAAACCCCTTCGGCATTTTGTTTACTAGGATACATGGCAATAAAAGCATCATCCGCTAAACGTAACAAGGATAAGCCACCCCATTCATTCAAACCTGTTCTTGCATCAATCAGCATAATATCAGGTTGAAATTGATCCCAAAGTTCTTGCTCAAATTGATACCAAGGGTCATTAGCCTGTGCAAAAAGCTGTGCTGTCGTTAAAACAGATAAGCGTTGGATATAGCGTTGTCCTATTTTTCCAGCGGGAACAATAAAGATAGGAGCATTTGACTCAGCATCTTTCACACTGTAAACAATTCCACGCTCACCATTTAAATTAATATTAGCTTGTTGCTTATCATCAAAAATACAGCTTTGCTTTTCCCATAAATAGTCAATTAAACCTTCATCTAGTGCACAATCTTGTCTAGGTAATAAAGCTTGTATACCAGGGGCTTCAACATCCATATCGACAATGGCAACTCGCTTTCCTGCACGAGTTAATTGAAAGGCGGTTTGGATTAAAGCCGTAGTGCGTCCTACGCCACCTTTATAAGAATAAAAGACCACTCGCTTAATAGGGTGCTCAGGTTTTTTAGTCGGTGTAACTTTTCCTGATGATAATAAGCTAACCGCATCTTGCCATGAGGCGGGGAAAATATTATCGCTTTCTCGAAGTGTTATAGCTTGTTCCTTAGCTTCTTCGGGCGTATATAATTCAATAATGCCTGGCACTAATCCAGCATTTTTAATTAAAGG
>WTCM01000021.1 GCA_013138595.1 Methyloprofundus sp.
AGCGGGGACAGCATCCTATTGTCAAAAATTTATGGATAAAAAGTGTCAACTACTTTTTAGATATATGAAGGATGCCGTGTTATACCTGATATTTAGCATACACCTTTATTATTTTATTTGCACTTTCTTTCCTTGTCTTTGAAAATGCCATCCCTTCAAGGGATGTTATCTTTCGGTTTTGCTCCAATACCACGGTATAAAGTAAATAACCTAGGTGAATCGGCTTGTGCTTGCATACTGTGAACAATACTAATGGCAAATTCTGTAGGGTTTAATTGTGTATACCAGCCCATTACAGCTTGTAACTCTGATTCTCCGCCACTATGACCAGGGTAGGCAAGAATACTCAGTATACCTTTAGGGCTGAGTAATTGTAGTGCTTGGTTTAGCGCGCTCAGAGTACTTTTTTGTTGCGTAATAATATGCGGATCAGCATGGGGCAGATAGCCTAGATTAAAGATAATAGCATCTGCTTTTTCTCCCGCTGGAATGGATTGCTGCATATTTTCATGCCCTGCATGAATTAGCGTAACGGCTGCATGATGCTTATTTTTTTCTAGGCGTGCTTGAGTAGCTGTTAGCGCATCCGCTTGTATATCAAAGGCATAAACGTGTTGGCAATGCCGTGCTAAAAAAAGCGTATCGTGACCATTGCCCATGGTGGCATCAATCGCAATACTTTGCTTTGATAGATAGGGTTGTATGCTTTTATGCGCTTCAGTAACCAGTGAATGAGCAGTGAAACGAGTACTAAGCATGGTCAGTGTTAGGAATATATTTGGGGGGTGTTAAGATGGTATTTTGCGGGGGCTGACTATTATCTAGCGTAGGGTGGTCCTGAGTATAGTGCAGTCCACGGCTTTCTTTGCGAGTTAAAGCACTTTGAATAATTAAATCAGCCACAATCAATAGATTACGTAGTTCTAATAAATCACTGCTGATACGATAGTGTTGGTAGTAATCAGCGACTTCATTTTTTAATAGATCCAAACGGTGCTCAGCGCGTTTTAAGCGTTGGTTGCTACGTACAATCCCCACATAATCCCACATAAAACGACGTAGTTCATCCCAGTTATGCGCAATCATCACCTCTTCTTCTGAGTCGATCACTTGTGACTCATCCCAGTCGGGAATTTCAACCGCTGTGCGGTTTGGTTCTTGGCGTAAAATATCTTCGCTGGCGCGGTCAGCAAAGACGAGACACTCTAATAGCGAATTACTCGCCATACGGTTTGCACCGTGTAAGCCTGTATGTGCGACTTCTCCTAGTGCATATAAACCTTTAATATCGGTATTTGCATAACTATCAGTCATCACACCGCCACAGGTATAATGTGCGGCGGGAACCACGGGAATGGGTTCTTTGGTAATATCAATATTCAGCTGTAAACAGCGCTTATAAATAGAAGGAAAATGGCTTTTGATAAAATCAGCGGGTTTATAGCTAATATCAAGGAAGACACAATCCAGCCCGTGTTTTTTGATTTGATGGTCAATCGCACGTGCCACAATATCACGTGGTGCTAATTCGGCACGTGGGTCGTATTCGTGCATAAAAGCGGAACCATCGGGCAGCATTAGTCTTCCCCCTTCACCGCGTACGGCTTCGCTGATTAAAAAAGAATGTCCGTCAGGGTGATAGAGGCAAGTGGGGTGGAATTGCATAAATTCCATATTGGCAATACGACAACCTGCACGCCATGCGAGGGCAATACCATCTCCTGTAGAGATTTGCGGGTTAGTGGTATATAAATAGACTTTATTGGCTCCACCTGTTGCAATAGCGACATTATTCGCGGCAATCGTTTTCACTTGCTTGGTTTTAGTATTTAAAACATAAGCCCCTAGTATGCGTTTTTCTTGTGGGTCTTGCTGCTGTGTGGTGATAAGATCAACCGCATTATGGTGCTCTAACAAGGTGATGTTAGGGTGTTGTTTTGCTTGTTCGATTAAAGATAAAGACAGCTCTTTACCTGTGGCATCTGCATGATGGACAATACGCCGCTCAGAGTGCCCACCTTCTTGGTTAAGATGCAGTTCAGACTCGCCTGCTTTATTTTGGCACTCGGTAAATTCCATGCCTTGTTGATGTAGAAAATCAATGCTTTTTTTACCGTATTCCACACTGAGTCTGACTATTTCAGGGTCACATAAACCTGCGCCTGAAATAAGTGTATCTTTGATATGTGAGTCGATGGAAGATTCTTGAGAATCTAAAACAGCAGAGATACCGCCTTGGGCATAAAAGGTGCTGCCTTCGGTCAGTTCAAACTTAGAGAGTACGACAACTTTACGTTGGTCAGCTAGTTTTAGAGCGAGACTAAGCCCAGCCCCTCCGCTGCCAATAATAAGAACATCGTAGTTATTTTGTTGAGGCATGTGCAAGATAAAAGTTTGAGCGAATATAAAATGATAAGTCGCGGTGTGCAGTCTGTTAGTAGCGCTGTATTATACGCTATCTATATTTAATGAAAAAGTTACTTTAATACCCGCTATTCTATAACGATAATCCTATTTATTTAAAATCCCCCTATGAATCAATCAACTCTCTATTTTATTTACTCGCCTAGTGTCGCAGATGATCTGGATCGAGTATTGGAACATCCGTTGCTTGTTGAGCAAGCGATTCAGTTGCGTAAAATAAAGTTGGTAGATTTAAAAGCCTTGCATATGGCGCAGATGATTTCTCATGCTTTGGTTTGGGTGGAGGAAAGTGAGTTAGAGCAAGTATTATCGGTAGCTGTCGATAAAAATATATCCTTAGGTTTGCTGCCTATTAAAGGTCAAGAGGGTTGTGCTTTTTATAATAGTTTAGGCTTGGGGAATGACTTTGATACTAACTTAGCTATAGCTCTACAAGATCAGCCTATTGGCATTGATTTAATTAGTTGTAATGAGATGATCGTTACCAGTGATATTCGCATGCTTAATCAATCTATTATGAGCGAGTTTATCAGTAACCCCACCGATGCGGGGTGGTGGCGTAGGCAGGAATTTGTGTTTAAGCGGTTTTTTCATGCCTTTGAATTACGCCCTTATCCTGTGACTTTAACGACGGCAAAAGGAAAGGTCGTTTCGACCGCGATTACAGGTTTGGCTTTATTGGATTTTGAAAAATTCAAGCCCATTGCTAATTCCTTTGGTTCATCGGTTTCTTTACGTGATCAACACCTCTCTATTGCTTTATTTTCCCCGCAATCTATTTTGGGGTATTTAAAGATGAATTCACAATCCTTAGTTAAGAAAGAGAGTACGCCTAAAAATTTGGGCTATATCCGTACCACCTCCTTGTTGATTAAGTCGCCTATTGAACTGCAATATTATGTTAATGAGAAAAAAATTAGCACTAAGGAGCTACAGATTCAAGTTTTAGGGCAGGGAGTGATGGTTAATGTGAGCGAGCAATTTAGAGAAGCGGATTTTCTCAGTGATGATAAGGAAAGCGTGAGTTGTGAGCAGTTGCCACACAGTGATGCGAAGATTAAATATTTGCAACAATCATTGCCTTTTTTTCCGCATGCGCAAGAAGCCGATTTTAAAGATTTATTTTTAGCCTTAAAAGAGAATGCTAAAACCACGGGGACGTTTGTTCTCTTGATGATACTCAGCAGTATGCTTGCTACCGTGGGCTTGTTTTTAAATAGCCCTGCGGTAGTGATTGGCGCAATGGTGTTGGCACCTTTAATGTCACCGATTATTTCTTTATCGATGGGTTTACAGCGTTCCAATAGCGATTTAAGTAAACAAGCGTTTAGTACTTTATTAATAGGCACACTGATTGCTTTGAGCTTATCAGCGGTCATGGCAGCTATTTTTCCTATGCACAGTATGACGCATGAAATTCAAGGGCGTTTAAATCCGTCTATTTTAGATTTATTGGTGGCTGTACTCGCAGGTGTGGCAGGTGCTTTTGCCAGCTCCAGAGAAAGTGTCGCTAAAAGTTTTCCAGGTGTTGCGATTGCCGTGGCATTAGTGCCGCCCTTATGTGTTGCAGGGATAGGGCTAGGCTGGCTGAATAGTGATGTTTTTTTTGGCGCAATGTTACTTTATATTACCAACTTAGCAGGGATTATTTTAGCCGCGGGTATTTCTTTTATGGCAATTGGTTTTGCGCCTTTTACACGCGCAAAAAAAGGTATTTTAGTGTCATTAATTTTTGTGGCGATTATTTCGGTGCCTTTAGTGATTTCTTTTCAAAATATGCGTCAAATTGACAGCATTCAGTCACAATTAAGTCGTCGCTCTTATCAAGCGGCAGGGGAAACCTTAGGCTTGCGTAATATTAAAGTACATTTAGGGAAACCGATGACCATCAGTGCGGATTTATTAGCACAATCCTCGCCTAGTTCCGCAGCGGTTAGTGCTTTAAAAACACAGTTAAAGGCAAAATTGCAGCGACCCGTAAAATTTGATTTTTCAGTGCATTTGGTTGATTAGATAAGGAGCCCTCAATGATTAAGCATCTCTCTTGGCACTGCTGGTTAATACAAAGTATTTTAGTTAGTTTTATGTTGCTGACAAGTGCTGAACTGCTTGCCGAAGTCAATACCAGCGATAGTTTAAAGGTTGATCTATCGCGTGAGGGCTTGCAACGTAAAATCGCTAGTATTAAAGCAAAGCCTGATGTCGCTCAGGACACTAAATCTAAGGAAATTAATTGGTATCAATTAGCGGATGATAATATTTCTAATCAACAATGGTTTGAATTTCTAAGTACGACTTATCAGGATTTAATTAAGGCTCCGATAGAAATATTAAAGAAAAAGGCGAGTCAGGAGCAAACGCCTGTCACTGTTCATCAGTTGGATAAGCAATTATCCTCGAAAGAGTCAAAATTATTGATTATTAGCTTAAAAGACGAGTTAAGAAGAGTCAGTGATAAGCTCACGCGGTTTGAATTTGAGCAGCAACAATATGCTGAACGCCCACGTCAAATTAGACAAGAAACCCAAGCCGCTAATAAAGCTTTAGTACAAGCACGGAATGATAGTAATGTGGTGAGTGCTGAGGTGGATAATAAATATGAGTATGCAGCCAATAAGGTCTATTTGCGCAGCTTGATTAATGTGACATTGGCAGAGTTAAAAAAATTAGAGCTAGAAGGAGCCAGTAACCCGATACAGCTACAAATTAACCGTTATTCACAAAGTTTATTGCTCAAGCAACAAGAGCATTTAAAGTCACTGATTAATCAACAAGCCGCCCTCTTGTTGAGCTTAGAGTTTGAGCAAGCAAAGCGCTTGCAAGCCGAATTATTAAAAACTGAAAGAGACAGTGTTTCTAAGCATCCAGTGATCCATGACATTATTCAGCAGAATGTGCAATGGAGTCGTGACCTACAGAATACTATTAGCTCTATTAATAACTATGAGCAGAAAATTGATGAAGTTGAGCGCTTTAAAAAGCAAGTTGAAGCGAATTATAAGAGTGCCGAGAAGAAAATTGAACTGGCTGGCTTAAGCCCTATATTAGGGCGCGTTTTGCGTGAGCAACGACGTAGTTTGAGTAAGCATAAGCAGCAATATGAGCAAGGTGTCGATAGTCATGAAGAAACGGGTTTAATCGGGCTGGCCCAATATGCGCTTGAAGAGAGGCAACAAAAGTTAGTGGATATGCCGTTAGCAGTGCATAGTGCCTTAAAAAAACTGTTGTCAGAAAGTCACAGAGACTTGTTGAGTATTGATGCAGGTAGTGCTGAGCAAGAATTGCGCTCATTGCTGCATGAGCAAAAAGAACTTTTAGAGAAACTGAGCAATATCTATTTAAAAAAACTACGTTTTTTAGGTGACTATGAATTTGCTAAACAGCAATTGCTTGAGCGGGTTGATTTATATGAGAGTTATTTGGACGAACGGCTATTGTGGGTACCTAGCTCTTCTGTGGTCGATTTACAATATCCTGCTTTACTTTATGCCTCAATACTGTGGTTTATTGCGCCAGAGCATTGGATCAGCCTAGCTCAAGACTTACTGGCTGTGATGCAGAAAAAAGTATTTATCAGTTCTTTCTTGGTACTTTTTTTAAGTTTTCTCTTATATATAAAGCCTTATATCAAAGCAAAGAAGTGCAAAATAAAAGAAAACGTAGGCATGCCTTTTAAAGACAGTATTTATTATACTTTTCAGGTTTTATTCTTTAATTTAGTGCTTTCCCTACCTGTGCCGCTGATTTTATTTTATATCAGTGGTTTATTAAGTACACTGCCTTTTCATGCTGAGTTTTGCCATAGTATTGCGGCGGGGCTTTATGCGGCAGCGACCACTTTATTAATCTTGCAATTTTTACTCCGCTTACTGGGAGACCAAGGGGTTGCTGAATTACACTTTAGGTGGAAAAAAAGCACCATTACTTTATTAAGAGCACAGATATTATGGATGCAGTTAGTGATTATTCCCTGTGTGTTTATGATTCATATTACTTTAGCCCCGCATGAAACGGAGCATGCAGATAGTCTTGGGCGCTTAGCGATGATAGTCTTTATGGGCATACTCTTGGTATTTTCCGTACGTTTGCTGAAACCTAAAAGTGGCATATTAAACGCTTACTTTTTGAATAATAAACATGTTTGCTGGGGAAGGCTGCGCTACTTATGGCTAATCTTATTTATTAGCATCCCTTTAGAAATTTTGGTTTTTTCGATCTTAGGCTATTACGTGAGTGCCATTGAATTTCAGCAAAATCTAGTGCTGAGTATGCGCATAATCTTTATCGCGATCATTTTATACAGCATTATCATACGCTGGCTGGGCTTAGCTAACAGGGAGCTTGCTTTAAAAAATGCGCGTATAAAGGCAGAATCAGAGCCATTAAATACACCATTAGGCGGTGTATTAACCGTTGAAACACCTGTTGTAGCCAATGAAGAAATGCTGGATATACCTAAAATAAATCAACAAACTGGAAAAATTGTTAATGTTTTAATTAGTGCTTTATTATTACTCGGGTTTTGGCTTATTTGGAGGAATATACTGCCCGCCTTTTCATTTATTGATGATATTGTTTTATGGCAACAAAATGTCCTAGTCAATGGCGAGAACGTTTTGCAAGCGGTGACTTTAAGGAACTTTTTTCTTGCTTGTCTGTATGTCTTCTTAATTAGTATTGTGGCAATTAATTTCTCAGGCGTGATGGAAATATTATTTTTTCGTTATTTTAAGACCGAGGCAGGTAGTCGCTATGCGGTCAATCAACTGGCTAAATATGCATTGATTACGCTAGGATTTATTTCCGTTGCGAATGAATTAGGAGGGAGCTGGGCTAAGGTGCAATGGTTGGTTGCCGCATTAACAGTGGGCTTAGGTTTTGGTTTACAAGAGATTTTTGCCAATATGGTATCAGGTATTATTCTCCTGTTTGAACGACCGATTCGAGTCGGTGATACGGTAACGGTGGATAATGTGACAGGGCGCGTGACACAAATAGATATGCGCGCGACCACCATTATAGATTGGGATTATAAAGAGCTTATTGTGCCGAATAAAAGCTTTATTACCAATCAGCTCATCAATTGGACACTCACTGATTCAGTCACCCGTGTGGTGATTCCCTTAGGTATTTCCTATGATGCCGATGTTGCACGCGCACATAAAGTGATCACAGAAACGGTTAATTCTTTAGCATTAGTGCTTAAAGAACCAGAAGCGAATATTTATTTTTTAGGCTTTGGAGATAGCTCGTTAGATTTCTCTATTCGAGTGTATGTGAGTAAATTTGAACACCGTTTAGCGGTGACACATGAAATACATTCACGACTTTTAGAGGCCTTACGTGCCGCAGAGATAGAGATTCCTTTTCCACAAAGGGATTTACATCTGCGTTAGAAAGGCTTTGGGATATTGTTTGTAGTGTGTTGTTTAAATGAAATGTTGCTACCGTGTAAAGGTATATTTTGCAATGATAATAGGCAATTTAAGCTATTTTTTTACAGCCTTTTTAGGGGCTAATTTGAGAGGGTTTAAATTTTATTTGCAGGGTAATAGTGAAGTATTTTTTAAAACAGTCGCTGAATGAGAAAGCATCACTAGAGATTCTAAGTGATTCAGTATACTATAGGCCTAATTTTTTATTTTCCATTCATTTTAAGTGTGTCGTGTCAGTATAGAGCGCTGTGACTTTCTGTGCAAATGGCTAGTATTATATTGAGCTTAGGCTAAACTCCTATTTATTAACTAATAAGGAATAAAGTAAATGAATAAAGATTATTCTTTAATAACGGGTGGTGATACAGCCGTTGAGTATGATGAAGTCAATGATGAATCTTTAGACGCTGTTTTTTTACTGCAGGGGGAGAGGCAATTACATATTAAAGAAGCTAATCCTAATGTTCTTAATTACTTAACCTCCTCAATTTTAAGAAAGCCCCATGATTTATTAACTCATGTGCAACGTATTATTTATTGCTATGAGCAAAAAAATGAAGCGCAACTCTATGCCGCTTTAGCCGACCTTTTTGTTATTTTGCAAGAGTCAGGCTCTGCATTAAAGCAACGCATGCTTTTAGGGGCTAGTAATAAGCTGTCTCCTATACTCTTGCAGCCCTTACAAGCTTATTTAAATGAACCGAAATTGCTAGAAACTAATAGTCACACGGTATTAGTTTCGGGAATAGAAAGTGATTTAAAATTAGTCAACTCAGCAAATAAAACATCCACAATAGAGCATGACCCCTTACAAATTGCCCGTGATTATGTAGAATACAGCCAATTAGATGAAGCTATTTCTACCTTAGAAATAGCTATTTTAGCGACTCCTGAGTATGTTGAGTTACATGAGGACTTATTGGAATTGTATAAATTAACTAAAAATATAGAGGGTTTTAATAAAATGCATCTCGCTTTATCTAACATCAGTCACCCTATGCAAGTAGAATGGGATGCATTAAGTTCTTACTTTACTGAATAGTATGAAAAGTAAATCTCCAAAAATCTTACCTGTTTGCCTGTATGGTATGGATGGTCGTACACTTAAAACCATGCTTATGTTTTTGCAAGGTCCTTGCAGAGGTATGGCACAAGTCGTTGATGAAGAAGAAGGGCTGGTGGATATTATTGATGCGGATGCCACGCACGCAAAAGATAATTTGGATCATTGTTTAGCGCGTCAGTCTGTCAGGCCTATTATTCTTTTATCTTTAGAACATATAAAAATTGAGCATACGCTTTATGTAAAAAAACCTATCAATGCAGAGTCTATGGTGACTGCATTGCAAGAAGCTGTTCAGTTGTTAAGCAATAAGAATAAAAAAGTAGAGCCTGAGCTTGAAAAACCAGAACCTACTCCTGAACCCGTTCAGCCAGAAGTTATCCGTAAGCCTAAGAAAGAAAAGCATAAGGTTGAAGTACTTTCGACAGAAAAAAAGGTTTATACGAACGACTTAGAGCAAAAAAAGATTCATAAGCATGAAGCTGCAACCCTGATAGATGAACAGCATTTTTCAGCGTATATAGGGACGGTGTCGGGAATTGATTTTAATGACCCTGAGCAATGGCAGGCTGCAAGTTATGAACCTAGGCAGTATTATCAAGGCTATGTGCAATCATCTATAAAAGCGGCGTTTGATAAGGGGCAGGTGTTAAAGTTAGAATCTGGGTGGAAGCCACTTATTATATTGCCACATAGCTATGAAATTTGGTTAGCTGTGGATGAAAAACAATTGCGTGCCTTTGCAGGGGTTGCGATTAATTTAGGCCCTTCTACTATGAGCCTAGCACCTGTTAATCCAAAAGTAGATGTTTTTGCGAATGATTTAGAGCATTTTCAAGAAGTGAATGCCTTTTTATGGAAGCTCGCTTGCTGGACCTCTAAAGGTCGCTACCCAGCCGCGTTTGATTTATCTTCGCCTGTTTATTTGAGGCAATGGCCGAATTTTACGCGTTTAATGATTACGCCGCATGCCATGAGAATAGCGGCGGTATTAGTTGCCGGGCCTAAGCCGATTACTGATATTATTGAAGGGCTTAAGATTCAGCCGCAGTATGTGTTTATTTTTATTAGTGCCGCACATGCAACGGGCATTTTGGGTTTAGCCCAGAGGCAGGCGGATAAAATAGTGGAAACCAGTGTCTCTTCAGTGAGTACAGTGAAGAAGAAAAGTTTATTTGGACGTATTTTAAACAAGCTCCGTAGTTAATAATTAAAAAAATGAGTCAATATAAAATAATTTTTACAGGTCCTGTGGGGGCGGGAAAAACAACCGCTATTACCTCAATTAGTGATGTCCCTTTAATTAAAACGGACGAAGCAGCAAGTGATATGACTAAGAATAGAAAGTCAGAAACGACGGTTGCGATGGACTATGGCATTATGAATTTAGGTGAGGGGGAAAAAATTCATTTGTATGGCACCCCAGGGCAAGAACGCTTTGACTTTATGTGGGATATTTTGACTGTTGGGGGGATTGGTTTAGTTCTATTATTAGATAATTCGCGAGCTGATCCTTTTAAAGATATGAAGTTCTTTTTGAATTCATTTAGTGGTTTTATTGAAGAGACCAGTGTTGCTATTGGTGTGACACAAATGGATATTAGTACCAGCCCCACGATTGATGAGTACCATCAGAATTTACAGAAATTAGGCATTAAAGTGCCTGTTTTTGAAGTGGATGCACGCGAGAAGAAGGATATATCGACATTAGTGCAAGCATTAATGTTTTCCCTAGATCCTGGCTTAGATGAGGAGTAATAAATGAGTGGCGCTGAATTAGCAGAGGGATTGTATATCTACTCTACCCCCGCAGGCTGTTATCATGCGGTTTCTACCGCAGAGGTTGATTCAAGTCGGCGTTTTTTGCGTGCATTACTTGCATCTGCGAAAACCCCAAAATTAAATTTAGAAAATTTACAAAACTTGATGGGCAATGATGATCCCGATAAATGCATCACTTTGCTGCAAAAATGTCAGCAATTGGGCTGGGTACAAGGCATCAAAGAAGAACGGGAAGTGCCTTCTGGTTCTTTGGATCAGTTATTACCTGAATTGCTAAGTAAAGTCGCTGAAGGCGGTAAAGTGTTACTTGCTGATGACCAAGGGTTTTATTTGGCAAGTAGTGGTTTTCCACATGAAGTCGCAGAAGAGATCTCTGCCTTAGGTGCCGAGTTAAACGGTATGCATGAGCGTAGAGCAGGATTGTTGTTAAAAAACATGGGTTTAAATAGTCATGCTTGGGCTTTAGTGAATGCCTCAGGAAATAGTCAGTTAGGGTTTTGGCCCTTATTTATTGGTAATACCCAGTTTATTATTGCTTTGTCGGGAATACCTCATTTTAAGCAAACCGAGTTTATAAGCCTAACATGGCTATTAATGACTCGTTATGCAGCTTAATTAATAATATATTTATATTGTAACAGGAGAAAACTATGCGTGAAGAAATGTTAACGAGTACGTTAAATGAGTTAAATGGAACCTCAGCAGATATTGAAGCATCAGGTATTATTTCGACTGATGGTTTAATGATGGCTTCAGTTTTGCCTTCTAATTTAGATGAAGATAGAGTGGGCGCAATGAGTGCGGCAATGCTTTCATTAGGGGATAGAACCGCACAAGAATTAGCGCGTGGTGAATTAGAGCAGGTTCTGATTAAAGGGGCTCAGGGTTATGTATTAATGACCTATGCAGGGGATGAAGCAGTGCTAACAGTACTCGCAAAAGCCAATGCTAAGTTAGGTTTAATTTTTCTTGATGTAAAGCGTGCGGCTGAAAATATTGCCGACTTATTATAGTCTTTAAGTTTTTAGTAAGGACCAAGGAATAAGTTATGTTATATGACATGAGCCCAGAAGATATAGAGGGCGATTATAAGGAAACAACGATCACCTTATATGGAGGCTTGAGCCGTAAGGTTTTATATACGGATATTGAAATTCCTTACCCGAGTGGTAAATTAATTGTGTCTACCACAGATACAGCAGGAGTGATTACTCATGTTAATCAAGCCTTTGTGGATATGTCGGG
The DNA here is from genome assembly GCA_013138595.1 of Methyloprofundus sp. Classification (GTDB taxonomy): domain Bacteria; phylum Pseudomonadota; class Gammaproteobacteria; order Methylococcales; family Methylomonadaceae; genus Methyloprofundus. The sequence goes on from WTCM01000021.1 coordinate 11,950, forward strand.
CTTTGTTGAAAATGAATTAATCGGCACTTTGCATTCTGTTTTAAGGCACCCAGAAATGCCTACAGAGGCTTTTGAAGATTTATGGGATACTGTGACAACAGGCAATAAATGGCAGGGATATGTCAAAAACCTACGTAAAGACGGTGCTTATTATTGGGTTAAAGCCACGGTTATTCCCAATGTGAGGTATGGAGAAGTAGTGGGATATACTTCGGTGCGTCGTAAGCCATCACGAGCTAAAGTAGAGGAATCTATTAAGCTTTATGCCACTATGATTTAAATAAGAGAGTACGGGATGTCTTATCAATTTACTGTTAGCCCTGACTTTACACCAGCCCAACTTTCAGGGTGGTATATTTTCAATACTTGGTTGCAAAACCAAACAGATAACGCAATTCATTTGGAAATGTATAATGATTTCCATAGTCAACGTAAGGCGATTGAGGAAGATCGTGTTGACTTAATTTATGCAAACCCCTTTGATGCCACTATGCTGGTGCGAGATAAAGGGTTTAGACCCTTGGTTAAACCCGCAGCAATGTCGGATGAAGTTATTATTGCAGTGAGTGCCACGAATCTTGTGGAGGATGTTGAATATTTAGAAGCTGGAATAAAACTTGCTGTCACAGATGCACCCGATGTGCAAATGATGGGCATGATTATGCTGGAATCAGGTGATTTAGATAGTAGTAATGTCGAGTTAATCACTTGTGATGCCAATATCCTAGTTGCCAAGCAAATATTGAGAGAAGAGGCGGAAGTCGGTATTTTCTTAGCAAGTGCCTATGATGAATTATCCAGTATGATCAAAGATGAATTACGAATCTTAGTGCGCAGCCAAATCAGTGTGATTCACCACTCCCTGATGATAGGGCCTAATTTATTAGATCAACGTGAAAAAATCCATGATATTTTGCTTAACATGTCTCATGATGAAAAGGGGCAGGGAGTCTTAGAAAGTCTAGGATTTCAACAGTGGGAAACTGTGAGTGAAGATGAAATGGAATTTATGATTGATTTAATGGACACTCTGATGATGTAATGAATTTTAAAGGGAAGTTAGTGATTGCCATTTCATCTAGGGCTTTATTTAACCTTGATGAATCGCATCAAATTTTTGAGACACAGGGTAAAGAAGCTTATTGTGCTTATCAGATTAAGCACGAAGAGGATATTTTAGAACCAGGTTTTGGTTACCAACTGGTTAAAAAATTATTAGCGATTAATAAGCTATCGCAACAGCAAGAACCTTTAGTCGAAGTCATTCTACTTTCGCAAAATAGTGCCGATACAGGTTTGCGTATTTTTAATTCAATTGCACATTATCAACTAGATATTAGTCGTGCTGCTTTTACCAGTGGGCACTCTCCTTATGGCTATATTCCTGCATTTGGGGCGCATTTATTTTTATCTGCTAATGCGCAAGATGTGACTAATGCACTCAATTCTGGCTATGCAGCCGCCACTATCTTATCAGGTGCCTCACAGTCAACAGAAACAGAGCAGTTACGCATTGCATTTGATGGTGATGCGGTTTTATTTTCGGATCAATCTGAGCGTATTTATCAGCAACAGGGCTTAGCCGCATTTACTGAAAATGAAACAAAATCTGCAAAAATTCCCTTAGATGGCGGACCATTTAAAGGTTTTTTAGAGGCTTTGCAAAGTATTCAATCGAATTTTGAAGAAAGTAATTCCCCGATACGGACAGCTCTTGTTACCGCACGATCTGCTCCTGCGCACGAACGAGTGGTACGTACTTTTCGTCAATGGGGGGTACGTATTGATGAGGCATTCTTTTTAGGAGGTCTGCCTAAGCAAGAGTTTTTAAAAGCTTTTGGTGCGGATATTTTCTTTGATGACCAAAAGCGGCATTGTGAGGCTGCTGCTAAGCATATATCCACCGCTCATGTGCCACACGGGGTGAGCAACCAAAGCGAATAATTTACGAGCTATACAAGGAATAAGATTATGTTACATGATATGAAACTTGAGGATATTGTTGGGGATCAATATAAAGAAGTCACGCTAGATTTATATGGTGGATTCACGCGTAAAATTATTTATACAGAGATAGAAACGCCTTATCCCGATGGTAAATTAATCGTTTCTACAACTGATAAACAAGGCATTATTACACATGTTAATCAATCGTTTGTGTATATGTCGGGGTTTGAAGAAGAAGAACTGTTGGGTGCGCCTCATTCTATTTTAAGACACCCTGATATGCCACCTGCTGCTTTTGCAGATTTATGGAATACAGTGAATGCAGGTAATAAGTGGCAAGGGTTTGTTAAAAACTTGCGTAAAGATGGGGGGTATTACTGGGTTAAAGCCACTGTTATTCCTAATGTAAGGGATGGAGAAGTGGTGGGGTATACCTCAGTACGTCGTAAGCCTTCGCTCACAAAAGTTGATGAATGCATCAAGCTTTACCCTACTTTATTCTAATTATGGAGTCATTGAATGCCCTATCAATTTACAGTTAGCCCAGATTTTACGCCCTCTCATCTTGCAGGCTGGTTTATTTTTAATACTTGGCTGCAAAGACAAATGTCTGAGGCGATACACTTAGAAATTTATCATGATTTTCAAGCGCAACGTCAGGCGATTGAAAATGATCAAGTTGATTTGATTTATGCCAATCCCTTTGATGCCGCAATGTTGGTACGTGAAAAAGGCTTTAGACCTTTAGTCAGAGCAACAGGTGTTTCTGGTGAAGCGATTATTGCTGTTAACCATGAGAGCAAGGTAGATAATGTGGTTCAATTCGACTCAGCAGTCAAAGTAGCGGTTACAGATGCTCCAGATATTCAAATGATGGGTATGATTATGCTAGAGCCCGGTGATTTGGATGCCGATAATGTGGAAAATATAAACTGTCAAAATTATGTCTTAGTCGCTAAAAAACTGTTTAATAATGAAGCGGATGCAGGTATATTTTTAGAGAGTGCTTATGATGAGTTATCAAGTATTGTCAAGGCACGCTTGCGCATTATCGTACGCAGTCAAATCAGTGTGATTCATCATACGCTTATGGTTGGGCCACGCTTATTTGATAAAAGTGAGCAGTTACATGAGTTATTGATTAATATGCAAAATAATGAAAAGGCTAAAGGTGTTTTAGATAGTTTAGGGTTTCAGCAGTGGGAAACCGTTGACGATGAAGAAATGTATTTTATGAATGACTTAGTGGATACTTTGCTGGTGTAATGGGTGTTTTAAAGTACTTTTTTCTAAAATTAAGGTCAAATGCCCCATAAAATCCACAGTAGCCACTGAAATAAGTTATAAATGTTAGATACTATCAGTTCTAGTTTATCAATCAATACCTTAGCAAAAAAATATTTATGGCATAATAATTGCTTATTCTTTACTAAATTGTCATTAAAATGTCATGTAGAGCGCTTATAGTCTCTTTGTGGTGTCATTTTAGTTTTATGTAAAGCTAAGGATTTATTTATGAAAAAGCTAGCTCTTCTTGAGTTTAGTCAGATTGAACAAGATAGACTTTCTGCTGTGTTAGATCTATCAACGATGGCATTAGATGAAGACTGGCTAATCGCTCCCATTCAAGTGTCAGAATTATTAATGGTTAATGTCAGTGCTTTAACGCAACAAGCATGGAAAGCTATTCAGCAGGGCTATTCAGGTAAAACTTTAGTCGCTTATGGTGAGAATAGTGAGTTATTTTCAGCGCACTACCGGTTTTATAAAAAAATGTCTGGGACTCCTAGTCGTCAGTTGCTTATTGAACTGCTTAATCAGTATCAGCCGTTAAATAGTCAGCGGCAAGCTCCTATTGCTAAAGAGTACTTTGACCCTGAGCAGTATTTTTTAAGCGTATTGCAAAGAATAACTGGGGAGCAGAAAAATTATTGTTGCCAACTGGGTAATCAGATAACACTCTATTTTGCCCCTAAACAGCAAAGTTATTACTGTGCTTTTAGCCCTACAATGCTTAAGTCACTCTTTTTAAGTCATCCCGATAAAGTGCGATTACAGAGTATAAGTGATGCTGAATTAGCGTCGGCAATTCAAGGCGTTCCAGCCAAATCACTGCAAGGTTTATTATGGCAGGCGACGATAATCGCCTCACAAGGGCGTTGTTTGGAAAATCAAAAAAGTAGTGATATTGTGCATTTGGAATATTGGCCCGATATTTCACAGCATTCAAACGTTAAAAATAGCTTAGCGATTGCTACTTTTATGAACCATAATGCTGTCAGTATGGAATTAATCGCCCGTTATACAGAGTGTCAGTTAAGTGATGTGATTGATTTTCATAATGCCTGTTATTTGCAAGGGCTTATTGATCATACGCAAGCCTTTTATTTGCATAAAAAAGAAGTGTCAGCAGATACTCGAAAACTACGTAAAACGATTTCTCAAGGTCTGCGTTTACGTATTGCAGCCTAATGGAAAAATTTAAATTAGTCTTTACGGGTAGCGTCGCAGCAGGGAAGACCACCGCTATTCAAGCGATTAGTGAAGTTGATACCATTAGTACAGAAGTACGCCCGAGTGAAGAAAGTATCTTACGTCAAAAGCCAACCACAACCATAGCGATGGATTATGGGCAAGTTACCTTAGAGGGAAATGAAAAATTACATTTATATGGCACACCTGGACAGCGTCGTTTTGACTTTATGTGTTCGATTCTTTGTGAAGGCGCGTTAGGTTTAATTATATTGATCAATAACAGTCATGAAGATGTCTTTACCGAGTTAGATTATTATCTTAATTTAAATGCTGCTTTTTTAAGTAAAAATCCCGCTGTGATTGGAGTGACGCATTATGATGAGGTGAATACCCCCAGTATTAAAGCGTATCAGCAATATTTACATGAACGTGGAGATGCATGGCCCGTCTTGCGTGCCGATGCACGGGATATTAATAGTGTCGCGGTTTTAATTGAGACGCTGATGTTTGCAATGGAATATGCGGTTGATTAAAGCGGGAGTCCAAAACGCGTTTTGGGCGTATTTTATCCAGCTTCGTCGCTTGGGATGAGCTTGCGAAAGCCAGCAATCAAAGGCTTATTTAGCCTCAGTTGTTGGGGTTCATACTTCACCCCAACCTACCATAATACTTTCACAGCCTCGTTAGCAGAAGTCTATATCCAAGATTCACTTTGGAAATAACGAGCTTAGCCACGCAAAGAACGCTGTTCCCAGCGTTTAAGTACTTGCCAGCGCCAAAAGGCAAGAATTCCAAAATAGCCAATCAGTGCGGAAATAACCCCTAAGATTAAACAGCCTAATAAAAATGGTCCGCCGACATCGCCTAAGGCAAGCATAATGCTATCTAAGGAAAATTCAAAATCCGCCGCAGGAGCAGGGCGGTTGAGTATTGATAGACCGAATAAATAGGCAAAATAAAACATCGGAGGCATGGTAATTGGGTTAGTTGTTAACACCAATCCCACAGAAATAGGTAGATTTGCACGAAAATACATCGCTGATAAGGCAGCAATGAGCATCTGCCCAATAGTAGGAATCCATGCAACAAACAGCCCAATAGCAAAAGCGGTGGAAACAGAGCGGCGCGTTAAATGCCATAGATTGGGATCATGGATTTTGTCACCTAAAAAATCGAACATTTTATTATCTTTGATCGATTCTGGGGATGGCATATACTTCTGTAAAAGCTTTTTAGGCATACAATGACCTGAGTTGTTTTAAGTAATGTGAATTCAATAATGCCCGAGTCTGGCGGGTCTTATTAAATCCTCGCTCCTCA
>WTCM01000225.1 GCA_013138595.1 Methyloprofundus sp.
ATCTCCGTGGGTAAAAAAGATCCGATTAAAATGTTGCTCTACCTTACCTTCCACTTGCATTTGTTTAATCAATTTAAGGTCTGTGTCTTTGACCTTGTAATAATGTCCTTTTAAATATTGATCCACTTGGTGATTTAATAATACCCATGTTATTTGCGTGGTATTCATCAATTTAGGTTGTGCTTTAACACGCTTAGGAATATCTCTTAACCAAGCACGACTGACAACTTTACGGTATTTTCTATCGATGGCTTTACGCGTTGATTTGATGGTTTTCTCGTTGTATTCCACCTCAATCTGTATATAAGATTGCTGAAAGGCGGGCAAGCCTTTGTAGACCATATCGCCTAGAAAAAACACCAGAAAACTAATGGAGAAAATAATCGACGCAATCGTAAAGCCTTTAAATAATTTGGCTTTAAAGTGACGCTTAGTCAAACTAGGGTCGTAAAAGGGGTTGTCTGTTGACGGGTTCATAAGGTATTCACCTTGTATTTTTCTTTAAACTTACGAATCAAGCTACTGGAAATAATATTTAAAATTAAGGTCACGACAAACAGCACCAAACCTAATGCAAAAGCGGATAAGGTATCGGGAGAATTAAATTCATTATCGCCGACTAAAGCATCCACAATACGTACCGTCACGGTGGTCATATCTTCCAAAGCATTCCAAGAAAGATTAGGGCGTAAACCTGCCGCCATGACGACAATCATCGTTTCCCCTAATGCCTTGGATAAGCCTAAGATTGCTGCCGAAATAATCCCAGGTAAGGCGGAAGGTAAAACGATAGAAAAAATGGTTTCACCTTGAGTCATCCCTAGCCCTAATGAAGCTTTACGCTGAGAATCAGGCACGGCACGAATCACATCATCACTTAAAGAAGAAATAATAGGAATAATCATAATCCCCATCACCACGCCACTTGCCAAAGCACTATTAAAAGAGGCTTGTATACCGAAAGTGGCAAAGAAATTAACCATCGCAGGTGCCACGGTAATTGCAGCAAAAAAGCCATAAACCACAGTCGGAATACCCGCTAAAATTTCTAATAAAGGTTTTAATTTATCGCGCATAAATGGGCTGGCATATTCACTTAGGAAAATAGCACTGCCTAAACCAATAGGCACAGCAACCGCCATCGCGATAAAGGTAATCATAAACGTACCAGCAAAAATAGGCACTGCGCCAAATTTGCTATTATCCACACCCGGCGACCATTCCGTTCCCGTAATAAAATACCAAAAGCTGCGCATTTTAAAGAATTCTACCGCTTCAAAGAGAATCGAAAATAAGACTCCGAAAGTGGTTAAAATTGAGACCGTAGCGGCACTGATCAGGCAGATATGAATAATCTGTTCTTTTAAATTGTGGTGACGTGATTTTAATTCAAAGGCTTTCAAATAATACTCCGTCTATCCCGATAGGATAGAGTTATAGCGTTAATGAAAAGCAAAAAAGTTTGCGTATAAAATGGGGGGGCACAAACTTTTAAGCTTTCATTAATGTTTTCTTGTTCCCATATTCTTTGCATAAAAGCCACTAAGTTAAGGGAAATATCAATATTAAATAATGTGTTATAGCGTAGGTTGGATAATATTTTTTATTGCGAAGCATTAAAAAACGTCATCTGACATGATTGATTCTCGAAAATGTCGGGTTTCGTTATCTGCGCTACGCTAGATAAGCTCATCCAACCTACGTGTAATATATTGATATACAATGATAAAACCTTAACTTAATGGTAGTGATGCTCTGCGTGGAAATACATATTTTTTACTGGCTTAAATCCTCTAAAGTCAGCTTTTTATGCTGTGCCACACTGGCTCTAATCGCTATACGACGTGCATCAGGTAAAGCAATTAAGCCAATCTCACCTAGAATACTGTCATCAGTACCGATCATATCTTCACTCATAAACATGTCTACATATTTATCAATCGCAGGCACAGCGGCTCTATGTGAGTTTTTGATATAGAAAAATAATGAACGCGAGATAGGGTATTCACCGCTGGAAATAGTCGCAGGCGTGGGCACAATGCCATCAATTTTAGCCGCCGTGACTTTATCATCATTTTCCATTAAGAAACTGTAACCAAAGATACCGATTGCTGCGGGATTTTTATCTAATTTTTGCACGATTAAATTATCATTCTCACCAGAAGGAACATACACACCGTCTTGTCTGATTTTATGATATTTTTTATAGGCTTTATTTTTAACTTTATCCGCAGCATATAAATCGGTATAAGCAGGCATTTTCTTGGTTTGCCCTTTCATAATCATATCTTCAAAGGCATCACGCGTTCCAGAGCTGGTAGGCGGCCCGTAAATTATGATTTCTCTATTCGGTAGAGTGGGATCAATTTGCTGCCAATTTTTATACTGATTTTTAATTAAACCTGAACCATCTTTAGCAGGCACCTCTTCAGCAACGGCTAATAATAATTGTTTTTTAGTGAGTAATAACGGGGCATTTTTTTTATTTTGCGCAATCGCAATGCCATCAAAACCAATCACCGCTTCGGTAATATCCGTGACACCGTTAGCCGCACATAAAGTAAATTCTTTTGCCTTCATGCGACGTGAGGCATTGCTAATATCTGGAGTATTCAGATCATTGCCTTTACAGAATAACCTCATCCCGCCACCTGAACCTGTTGATTCTACTACAGGTGTAGGATTGTCGGTCGTCGCACCAAACTCTTCTGCAACTGAGCTAGAAAATGGATAAACAGTCGATGAACCGACGATTTTAATTTGCTCCCGTGCCTGTACTGCTGTGATACTACTAACGGCAAGGATAGAACCTACGACTAAGGATAATATAGATTTCTTTTGCATCATTTTGATTTCCAGTGTGTCTTCTAATTTCGTAGCCGATTTTAAGAGTTGAATGTGACAGTGGTATGACAATCTGAATAAAATGATGACTTAAACTAAAAAACTAAACAAGATTTTGATAATGAATCTATGCTGTCAAATGACAATGATAAAATATGGAAACGGGGGTGAATACCCCGTCTCGCACATCACGCAGCTTGCAAAATAATAAAACATGGAAACGAGGTGAATACCCCGTCTTGCACAAAACTTGAACTTTATAAGCCGCTAATCTTTAGCGATACTCTCAGAATTCTCTTCTTTATTAAGCCAATTCATAAACAACTCATAGCCTATTGCTAACATAATCGCGCCCACAAATAAGCCTAAAATACCAAATAACATCATCCCACCGATGGCTCCTAGCAGTATCACTAAGGTAGGGGTGTCCATTCCACGGCCTAGTAACAACGGCTTTAAAAAACTATCACTCATACCCACAAGTACACTCCAAACCGTAAAGACCACCGCTGGCGTGGTAGCAGAAACAGAGAAAGCATAAAGAATGGCTGGAAGCAATACAATAAAAGGCGGGAGCTGAGCAACCGCAAGTACCAAAATACACACTGTCCAAAGTCCCCAGCCTGGTATGCCCATAAAATACATACCGATTCCAGCCAGAACTGCCTGAATAAGAGCAACGCCTAAAACACCTTGAGTCACACTACGAATAGTCGCCGTTATTAGCTCGACCATCTCTTGCCCCTGTACTTTATCTGTCAACCTTCGGGCAATTTTTAGCATCGATAAATGAGAGTTTTGTGCATTCACTAAAAAAACAGCAGAAATTATAATAGAGAAAATAAACTGAACAACCCCCATACTAACCCCGGCAATTGCCGAGAAAAAAGCCTCTCCTAGCGTTTTAAGTTGACCAATATTTTTCTTGATCGTGTCCTCTAAGTTACTTGAGGCTTGATTCCAAAATGCGTACACATTCTCACCAATAATAGGCCATTCCTTCACATTTTCAGCTGGCGGAGGAATCACTAATGTTCCTTCCTTAAAACCTTTCGCCAAATAAGTGGAGGTATCGATCAAAGAATCGGCAATCATAATGGCTGGGCCTATTAACAGACTCAGTGCAAATAAGGCATACAATACAGCCGTAATTTTAGAGCGATTTCCTAATATCGCGCTCAATTTAGTATAAATAGGATAAATAGCCACGGCAATCACTACCCCCCAAATGACCATAATGACAAAGGGTTCAATAATTCTAAAACATAAAATAAGAATGATAAAAATAAGTGCTAAACGAATAGCGGCTTCTATTGCCCTGCTAATAAAAAGTTTATCTTCTTGCTCGCGACTAGGATCCATATAAATATCCACTGAATGATTAAGTTCAAAGCCTATCATTTTAACCTCTAGGAACAAAAACTCAATCCTTCCGATTCCTTAATAAAACTGCATTCACACAGTAAAATTTCAAGCAATCATTAATATTTAGTATTCTTAGCCCAAGTAAATAAAGATATTTTCTATCACTCCACACGCTAAACCGTGCATAATATAAGCTTTTGAATTTAACCTCTAACAAGAAGAACGATAATGGAAGAACTCATACAAATTATTCAAGCTAATATTCAATATGCTCCGCTGATGATTTTTGGCTTACTGCTTTTAGCAGGCTTTAATATCCCTGTTTCTGAAGATGCCATGTTGTTTATTTCAGGCTTACTGGCAAGTCAAAATCCTGATTACTTATTTCCCTTATTTTTTGCTGTCTATTTAGGGGCTTATTTTTCAGATTTGATTTGCTACGGCTTAGGGCGAAAATTTGGCCCTAAACTTTTGAAAATATCTTTTTTTGCGAATATGGTTTCGCCAGAAAGAGTCACTAAAATCTCAAATTATTATGAGAAATATGGCATTATTACTTTAATACTAGGTCGCTTTATTCCCTTTGGTGTTAGAAATGGATTATTCTTAACGGCAGGATTAGGAAAAATGAATTTTGTTAAATTTGCTTTATCTGATTTGCTCGCTTGTACTATCTCAGTGGTGATTTTCTTTACCCTGTATTACAATTTTGGTGAGAGTATTATTGATGTAATCAAACAAGGTAATATGATTTTATTTGGCTTAGTCGCTGTGGGTTTAGGCGTATTTTGGTATAGAAAAAAACAGGCTGAAAAAGAAGCATAAGCTGTTATTTAAGCTACTCCCAAATTACTTGAACTTGAAGGTGCAGAAACTCCACTTTTTGTCACTCTCGCATACTTTTAGCGAGAGCCTAGTGCTTTAGGTAGATCCCCGCTAAAAGCATGCGGGGATGACGAGACACTAACGAAGCATCTTCCAGTGTTACTGGAATAATACCAATCCTAATATATTCAAATACAACCTCGTCATCCTGCATGCTTCTAGCAGGAATCCATGCTTAGCACAGACTCCCGATAAACAGACTTCGGGAGTGACGGCGTTAAAGTCATTAATTATTGGAATTGGTATAACACCTTCTGCTACGTCCTTACAAGCTTTCTGGCGCAAATTTCAAGCGACCACGCCCTAAATCTTTAGCTGTATACAGAGCTTTATCCGCCTGCTCTATCGCTTTTTCTATGGCGATATTATCGTGAGTGATAAAGACACCACCCACACTGCTTGCAATTTGTACGTCTACCTCCAGTGCAGCTTGCCAGGCTTTATTTTTAGGCGCGAGTGCGACCACTATATCTTGATACATCGCCTCTATTTCTTGGCGACTACAGTCCACTTGTATCGCCACAAATTCATCTCCACCTAGCCTAGCACAATGACTATTACCAAAGGTATTTTGTAAAATTCTGGCAAATTCTAATAAAATTTCATCGCCAAAATTATGCCCAAAATTATCATTAAAATATTTAAAATTATCCAGATCAAAAAGCAATAAAGCACAAGTACTACCGCGCTTAATCAAGGCCTGATAATTTTTATAATCATTAAAAAAAGTACGCCTATTATTTAAATGAGTTAAATCATCTTGACTAGATAATGTCAGTAATTGTTGCTGATAAATATAAATATCATGAGCAAGCTCTCTCACTTGCCCAACAATCTCATTGGTTTCTTTTAAGCGCGTAGACTCTTGATTTGAGGAAGTAAACTCCCCTTTATGCACAGCAAGCAAGGCTTGTTTTATACCTAAAATATCAGCAACAATCACTTTTCCTAAGTGCATCACAAACAAGCTCGTTAAGCCTGCTAATATCAGCAATAACAATAATGCTGCTGGAATATACTTGATAATAAAAGCTTCTAATTCAAATTTTGGCACTTCACTGCGTAATAGCCAATTGGTCTCTGGAATAGCGGTTTTAAGCAAGCTAAAATCTAGAGTCGGGCTGCCTACTTCAGCCACTTTTACCGACTGCTCTGTTTCTATCAGCAGAGATTCATTCCCCAGCTGTACACGCTCAAGCACTCGCTGAATCAGCTCTAAAGAAAAACTGGCGAATAATACGCCAATAACCTGTTCATCTTCATATACTGGCACTACAATATCAAAATGTGAAAGTTTTCCATCAGGGTGATGAATAGGCGGTATGACTTCAAGCTTTCCTGCAAATTTTAACAATAAATCTCTGAAACAGAGCTTGCCAATTTTTTGTACTTTTGAATTACCGATCACTTTCTGGTCTAAAGACAGTAAGGCCAGCCCATTACTATAAGGGAGTAAGGAGCGAGTTTTTACACTCCATTGCTGGGCTGCTTCAACTTTATTGTGCTTAATTAAATCAATAAGCTGTGCTTGCTTGGCAAGGTCTTTTGCTATTTCATTATAAAAAACCACTAATTGAGAAATATTATCGGCAATAAGCATTGCCTTATTCTGATGCTCTTGCTGCTGCCTTTCGTACAATTCCTCATATAATAGGAAAAAACAAACTAATGTCACCAGCACAACAGGCACTAACATACTGGTAATATATTGCAGTGCTAAGCCTCGAATTGAAATATTTTTCATGTTTTCTTTTATTTTTATTGGGCGGCTTAAAACGACTATATTGCCAAAAGATAACATCTCTTGGAGGAACAGTATTTTTTATATGAGCTCAGATAGGGAATAAAACAGAATAACATAAAGTGAATTAGCATTTAATGGAATAGTATGATCCCTCACTTTTATTTATGCCTACCCAACCAATCACGCGGATGTAAAAAGTCTGTATATAATAAAGCCTCAGGACTTCCCTCTTCTGGGCTCCAATCATATTTCCAATGCACGACAGGCGGCATAGACATTAAGATAGACTCAGTACGCCCACCTGATTGTAAGCCAAATAAAGTGCCACGGTCATACACCAAATTAAACTCGACATAACGCCCACGACGATACAGTTGAAAATCACGCTCGCGTTCACCATAAGCAATGTCTTTACGCTTTTGCACGATGGGTAAATACGCGTTTGTATAGTTTTTACCGATACTTTGCATCAAGGCAAAACTTTGCTCAAAACCCATTTCATTCAAATCATCAAAAAATAAACCGCCCACACCTCGCGTTTCATCCCGATGTTTAAGGTAAAAATACTCATCACACCACTGCTTATAAGTATCATAAACGTCGTCACCAAAAGGATCACAAGCTGCTTTTGCCATTGTATGCCAAGTCACCGCATCTTCTTCAAATGGATAATAAGGGGTTAAATCAAACCCACCACCAAACCACCAAATAGGCTCTTCACCTTCCTTTTCTGCAATAAAAAAGCGCACATTAGCATGTGACGTAGGGACATAAGGATTATGTGGATGTATCACTAAAGAAACCCCCATCGCCTGAAAATCACGCCCTTCTAACTCTGGGCGCTTTGCCGTAGCCGAGGGAGGGAGCCTATGCCCAAACACATGTGAAAAATTAACCCCCGCTTGCTCAAAGGCTTTGCCGTTAGTTAAGACGCGCGAACGCCCCCCCCCGCCTTCTTCTCTATCCCATGCATCTTCAACAAAGACAGCGCCGCCATCTTCCTGCTGTAAAGCGGCACAAATAGCATCTTGTAAGCCTAGTAAAAAGGTTTTGACTTGCTCAATTTGTTGCTGATTAATATCACTCATTGTTTGATTTTCTCCTTTATAGATAATTCTGCGTACAAAAGCACTTTTTTTCAGTAAAATTAACGCTCTGTTTTTATAATAATGACTATGAATTTACAAAAAGATACGCTTTATGCCTGCCCTCTAGGCGATGTAGACGCATTCCAATTTGATCGTAGCGTGGTCGATGTATTCCCTGATATGATTCAACGCTCTGTGCCTGGCTATAGTGCGATTATCTCAGCCATAGGCTTACTTGCAAGTCGTTTTGCACAAGCTGATAGCATTTGCTATGACTTAGGCTGCTCCTTAGGGGCTGCAACACTGTCTATGCGGCATAAAATAACTACGCCAAATTGTAAAATTATTGCCGTTGATAACTCTACAGCCATGTTATCACGTTGCCAAGCGATTATAAAAAGAGATACCGCAGTTATTCCTGTCGAGCTAGTCTGTAGTGATATTCAAGATATTGAGATAGAAAATGCTTCAGTCGTGGTGCTTAATTTTACCTTACAGTTTATTCCTTTAGCAGATCGCAATGCGTTTATACAAAAAATATATGCGGGCTTGCGTCCTGGGGGGATTTTAATTCTGTCAGAAAAACTCATGTTTCTGGATGAGCGCCAACAAAGCTTACAAACAGAGATGCACCATGAGTTTAAAAAAGCCAATGGTTACAGCGATATGGAAATCAGCCAAAAACGGGCTTCTTTAGAAAATGTACTCATCCCTGAAACTTTTGATCAACATAAAACTCGCCTTTTACAATCAGGCTTTGATAATGCCGAAGTCTGGTTTCAATACTTTAATTTTGCCTCAATTTGTGCCCTTAAATGATAGATTACCAACCGCTTTACGAACAACTCATAGAAAGAAATGCTGCTCATTGGGCAGATATATTGCCGCAACAAATTCAGCAAAAACTGAATCCAGACGCACATGGTAATTTTAGTAAATGGAATGCTGCTGTTGAGCAATTGCCCATTCCTAATAACCCTAGCCGTCAATTAGATGCCGCTGATTTTAAAATTGGGCTACGAGATGAATTATCAAATGAACAGTGGCAACAACTGGACTTAGGTTTAAAAAACCTATTTCCTTGGCGTAAAGGGCCTTATGATTTATTTGGCATACACTTAGATACCGAATGGCGTTCAGATTGGAAGTGGGAACGTATTAAAGAGCATATCAGCCCACTGGATAGTCGACTGGTACTAGATGTCGGCTGCGGCAATGGCTATCACTGCTGGCGTATGCTAGGCGCAGGTGCGCAAATGGTGGTCGGTGTAGACCCAGTGCAATTGCATGTTTTACAATTTCAAGCAATACGCCGTTTATATGGTGAAGTACCTGCTTATGTTTTACCACTAACCTTAGAAGAAATCCCCAAAAAAACCAATATTTTTGATACGGTGTTTTCGATGGGCGTGTTATATCACCGCCGCTCTCCAATTGATCATTTAATGGATTTGCGTAACTGTCTACGTCGTGGTGGTGAATTAGTCTTAGAAACGCTGATTATTGAAGGCAAGCAAGGCGAAGTTTTAGTGCCAGAAGGACGCTATGCACGTATGCGTAATGTTTGGTTTTTACCCACTTGTGATACTTTAGTGGGCTGGATGAAACGCTGTGGTTTTAAAAACGTTCGTGTGGTGGATGTCAATCAAACCAGCATTGAAGAGCAACGCGCTACCCCGTGGATGACCTTTAATTCCCTGCAAGATTTTTTAGATCCTGAAGATTTTAATTTGACCATTGAAGGACATCCTGCGCCTAGGCGAGCGACATTTATTGCAACGATTGATTAATTTTTCCTCACTTCCATAACGGCAATTAAGTTAAGAAAATTTGGCTATGAATTTAAGACGGGACAAGCCGTTGTAGGGTATCGCACTGCGTACCCCCTATACTGGCAAAAGGTACGCAGTGCGATACCCTACTATAGTGTCCCGTGTTAAATGTGTAGCCGAAAATTTTAATATTAAACACTATGACCGACAAAATAAGCGACCCTAACAAACTACAACAAGCCTTTCAGAAAATTTTGCCGCTGGTTGATAACCTAGCCGATGCCCTACGCACAGTCTTATTGATTGCATTAGCGGTGAGTATTTGGGTGTTTATCTACTGCTTTAAACTACAGCAATTTTCATTAGTCACTAGCTTAATTGTGAGTGGGCTTACCTTGATCCCTAGTTTGATACTCTCACGCATCTGGTATGCCTTAGAAAGTTTAAAAGATATTCCCAGCGTTGCCGAAGATATGTTGGATGATGTCACTGATACCGCAGCACAAAGTTGGCATGCTGTAAAATCAGGTAAAAAAGGCGCATTCAATATATGGGGACAGGCAAAAAAATTATTTGAAATTCGTAGCTTGCTAAATTCGGCAGATGATGTGATCGGTCAATATTTTAGTATTGGTCCCTTGATTAACCCTTTTTACTTATTTTTATCCGTCTTGGCTTTTATAGGCTTATTTATCGTGATTCTAGCAGGGATTATATTAGCCGTCATTAGTTTGGTTTAGGAATCAGGAGCGAAAATTCAATCATAAGACCTTTTTCTGGCTACCATTTTAAGACGGGACACCTAGTCATTTCAGTGAGTTAGAAAACATTCGCTCTCACCCCTTTTTATCGTTCCTCACGCTCTGGCGTGGGAATGCCTCTTGTGACGCTCCAGCGTCACGGAACGCTAGAGCGTTCTTGGCTGAATTCCCACGCTGGAGCGTGAGGAACTATGAGCCGCTGTCTATTGCACCTTACCTTAATATGTCCCGTGTTAAAATGGTAGTCCTTTTTCTTAAATCCAAAAACTGACTAGCCTCGATCTTGCCTTTCTACATTTTTAATCACCGCTAACTTCTTACGTAAGACTTCGCGTTGCTCATCGCTAATCGCAGGCTTTATAAATTTAGTGTCTTTACGTAATAAATAACACGCAATCTCATCTAAGAACTGCTCATTAATATCCTCTGCTTGCCATAACTCGGTATAGGTAGAAAAATTACCATTATTATTAATAATCACTTTAATAACAGAATTATCATAATCCACTGCAAAGCGAAAACGTACAGGAATTGAACGTTTTACAATAAATCGAGTGGTTTCATTATTATGGGCAATGAGTAAGTTTTTAGTTTTCACCGTTAAGCGCTTAGCGTGCAAATAAGCAATTTCATTCTCTATCGCTTGTTTTCCCGAAATTTTATATTCAAACTCACCTTCTCCTACACACAAGAAGGTGAGGTTAATTTGCATCAACTTATCCATATCGGCAAACCCACCAAAATCATCACTGCTAATTTTATAATTTTTTTGCGCTAAAGTACCTAGCTTAGAAAACCGTGTTGTATAGTTTTCAACTTGCACAGGCACTTCTAGGTAATTTAAATGCTCAACTAATTCCTGCAAATATTTAAAAATTTGCTGCATCTTGGGCAAGATGCGCGTTTCATAGTTCTGCTTTCTTTGCGCCTCTAAGTCTAAAGCCAGTTGTTCCGATGACTTTTTTTGCTCTGCCTCTTCTCTTAGTTGATCAAGAATGCCCACGACTATACCGCGCTCCGCTGCCTAACAGCTTCATAAATTAATACACCTGCAGCCACAGATACATTTAAACTTTCAACACTGCCTTGCATAGGAATTTTAACTAAAAAATCACATTGATCGCGGGTTAAACGGCGCATGCCTTTGCCTTCTGCTCCCATCACTAAAGCAAGTGGCATATTAATATCCATCGCATAAATATCTTTTTCTGCTTCACCGTCTGCGCCTGCAATCCAAATTCCCTGCTCTTTTAACCAGCTCATCGTGCGACTTAAATTCGTCACCTGATACACAGGCACTGTTTCTGCTGCACCACTCGCGACTTTACAAACGGCTGGGGTAATGCCTACTGCTTGATCTTTAGTGACAATCACACCTTGTACCCCCGCTGCATCCGCGGTTCTTAAACATGCCCCTAAGTTTTGAGGATCTTGCACATGATCTAAGATTAACCAAAACGGCATACCCTGGGTGCTTTCAACCACGGATTTTAAATCACTTTCAGAGCGCATTGCTGGCATATCGACTTCTAAAATAATGCCTTGATGATTACCGCCTTTGGCCAAATTATCCAGTTTTTTACGGTCTGCTTTTTCAGCGCGTATATTATGCTTTTGTAAGCCTTTCAGCAAAGCTGATAAGCGCTCATCTTGGCGCTTCTGATCCACCCATGCTTGTTTTATTTTTTTCGGTGCATAATCCAATGCTGATTGTGCCGCATGCACACCAAATATTTTAGCTAAATTCATTTGTGTCCCTTTTTATGCGTTTTAGATTTAGCTTTCAATTTATCTTTACGCTTCATTTTCTTGTGTTTATTATCTTTTTTGTGCTTTTTATCTTTTTTAACTGATTTTTTAGCGGGTTCAAAAGAAGGATGCTGTGTTTTTTTACTCTGTAAACCTAATAGCTCAAAGTCAATTTTCTTTTCATCTAAATTAACCCCAGCCACGACCACATTCACTTTATCACCTAAGCGGTAGCGCTTACCTGTACGCTCTCCTTTAAGCTGATGGCTAGTGGGATCAAATTTAAAGAAGTCTTGCCCTAGTGAGGTGATATGTACTAAACCTTCTACATATAAATCCGCTAGTTCAACAAAAAAACCAAAACCAGTCACTGCGGCGATAACCCCTGGGAAAGTTTCGCCAATTTTATCCTGCATAAATTCACATTTCAGCCAGCTAACCACATCACGAGTGGCCTCATCAGCACGTCGTTCATTGGTTGAACAATGTTCGCCTAGTGTGGCTATTTCAGGAAAACCGCAATAAAAACTTTCAGGTGATTTACCTTGTAAACAATGACGTATGGCACGATGTACCATTAAATCTGGGTAACGACGTATTGGCGAGGTAAAGTGCGTATAAGCCTCTAATGCTAAGCCAAAATGACCTTTTTTCTCAGGGCTATAGACCGCTTGTGACATAGAGCGTAATAAAACCGTTTGAATTAAATGCGCATCAGGCCGGTTTTTAATACTTGCCGTCAAGTGCATATAGTCCACAGGGCTAGGCTTATCTCCACCACCCATAAATAAACCCAACTCACCTAAGAAGGTTTTTAAGTTCATTATTTTTTCATCAGAAGGCCCTTCGTGTATACGCAATAAACGCGGCATTTTTTTACGGTTCAAATAACGTGCAGCGGCACTATTTGCCGCAATCATAAACTCTTCAATCAGTTTATGTGCATCATTACGTTGGGTAGGCACAATTTTTTCTATTTTCCGATCTTCGCCAAAAATAATTTGCGTTTCTTGGGTATCAAAGTCCATCGCGCCACGAATTTCTCGCTGTCCACGCATCGCTTTATATAAAGTATACATTTCTTCTAAGTGTGGCAAGACTGCTGTATATTTTTTCTTCAGTTTTTTATGGTCATCCTGCAGCATCGCAGCTACTTTGCTATACGTTAAACGCGCATGAGAGCGCATTACGGCATCGAAAAAGCGTGTACGAATCACCACACCTTGCTCATTAATCAGCATTTCACAGACCATGGTTAAACGGTCTTCATCAGGATTAATCGAACATAAGCCATTAGATAAAATCTCTGGCAGCATCGGAATGACTTGTTCAGGGAAATAAACTGAGGTGCTACGATTTTTTGCTTCTAAATCTAGTGCTGTACCTGGCTGTACATAATGCGAAACATCAGCAATGGCGACTAATAATTTCCAGCCTTTAGGGGTTTTACTACAAAAAACCGCATCATCAAAATCACGCGCATCTTCGCCATCAATCGTGACTAATGGCACGTCACGTAAATCAACGCGACCTTGTTTTGCCGCTTCTTCGACCACTTTTTTCAGCGGTTTCACTTGCTCCAATACTTCTTCAGGCCACTCGCTGGGCAACCCATGTGTACGAATGGCCACATCAATTTCCATACCAGGTGCCATGTGCGCACCTAAAACTTCAGCGATTTTACCGATAGGCTGACTACGTAAACTAGGCTGCTCGGTAATCGTAGCAACCACCATCTCCCCTTTTTTTGCGCCATTCCCTGCACCCTTAGGAATTAGAATATTTTGCGTAATTTTTTTATTATCAGGTTGTACAAATTGCAAGCCATGCTCTTTAACAAAGCGCCCTACCACTTCTTTGGTATTACGCTCTAAGACTTCCACAATTTTCCCTTCACGCCGCCCTTTTCTATCGACACCTGAGACACGTACTACCGCACGATCATTATGTAAAACACGGCGCATTTCACGTGGAGACATAAATAAATCTTCCCCAGCATCATCGGGTCTTAAAAAACCAAATCCATCAGCATAACTTAAGATACGCCCTGCAATTAAATCTTGGCTATCAACAAGGCAATACTGTTGGCGACGATTAAATAATAACTGACCATCTCGCTCCATTGCTCTTAAGCGTCTGCGTAAAGCTTCTAGTTGATCATCAGACTCCAATGCAAAAGCTTCGGCGATTTGCCCGCGCTTGATGGGTCTGCCGCCTTTTTCAATTAGCTCTAAAATTAATTCTCGGCTAGGAATAGGCTGTTCATACTTCGCTGCCTCACGCTGTGCATAAGGGTCGGTTTTGGCGCTAAAGTCCAATTTTTTATCTGAGTTTTCGCTCATAAATTTAATATATTTTTTATTCAATATGTTTTTGTGCTTGCAAAATATCCTTGTATTGCAGCCATCATAACGCAAGATACAGGCTAAAGGGTACTTTCCCTTTTGCTATCTTGGCTTATCTTGTAATTGCATTAACTGACTTGCTGCTATCGCCACTAAACAATAGCTAGCAAAATAATAAAATCCTGGTCCTAGGACTGCATGCATTTGTACCGCATCAATGCTTTGTTCATTGGCATTAATACTAAAATAGAAAGTATAAACAAGAAAGTGGGAATATGCTTTTGCATCAATAGCTCCTAGCTTTAATTTTTAATTGAGGTGAAGGCAAACAAGCTTAATTCAGCCTTTAAGTTTAAATAATGCTCTTGTACCCAGCCCTTTTGATGTTTTTTCAAAATAGCCCATAGTGCTGTAATCACAGGTTCTGTACTCTTATTTAAAGCTTGTTGGTAAACGGGGAGCTGCTTGGCATATAGATCAGCATTGCCTTTAGCTTTCACTAAGCGCTCTAGCTCGACTAAATCAATACACATCATCCCTATGGTATTAGCATAAGAGCTTGCCATGACTAAACCTGCGGGGTCGATGTCCATCATCGTGATAACGGGTAAATTCACTTGCTGTAAAAATAATTTAACCGTTTTCTGACTATAGTAATCATCACCTCTATAAAGCACTAGCGGTTGCTTATATTGTTCAGGTAGCTCTAGTTTGATGCGCTGTAGTTGATCGAAACAACGGTAGTTTTCAATCATTAAAATACAGCGATGTTCAACACTTTCTATTTGTTCTAAACTTATATCTATATGCCCTGAAGCAGGCAGTTGATAGGCTTGCTGATTAAGCTTTAAAGGCAGCTTAGCTAAAGATTTTATTGCTATGCGCTGATATTTAACCGCTTTGCCTGCTAATTTTTCATCAATAGCAACATTAAGAGCTTGCTCCCTAGGCATAGCGTGTAATTCATCTATTGAAGTTTGCCCTAAATCAATGCCTTGCTCTAATTTAATAAGTGCCTGTAATTCTGCTCTATCTGCTGCACTTAGTTTTAACTGAGTGCCTTGAGCTAAGCCTATGGCGTATTCTTCATACACTCGCTGCCAACTTTTATTGAAGTTAACCAAATCTTGCTTTTCTTGAATGGCTTTTGCAACAACTCGCAGCGCTATTTTATTTAATATCATCAGCTTATAAATTTATCTCAATCAGTGATGATGTTCAGGCTGTTGATGCTTAATTGACTGCTGACTTAACAGGTGAGACTCCCATCTTAAGCCTTCCCATTCCCTAATTAAATTTTCAACGCGTGCTTTATACTTTGGGTCTTTTAGTGCATCTTTATAATACCTCCACTCTTTTGTATCACTAAAAAAAACTTCCTCAGTGCTAAAATCAAAAGTAACTCTGGAGCCATCTCCTCTTACATGAGCAATCAAACCAGGCTGACTTAAACTACCCACCAGCTGAAAAACAGTTTTATGGGCACTTTTCCTTTGATTTTTTAAACCCTGTGCTGAACGAACCATAAGCTCCGCTACATCCACCTGACCAATCACTTCATCTATTTCTATATTAGGGTCACTGATAATAAGGGGTATATGTGTCTGCGTATCATTAACAGCATGCCCATGCCCCAAAAAACCATCATCAAATAATGACTCTCCATGGTCTCCTAATATGACTATCGTTGTATTATCTAAGGCTTGACGCTCAACTAAGCCTTTGACCACTTCTCCTACCGCCCAATCAGCGTTAGCAATGGCATTCCAATAAGTTTCTGCCACCCATTCTTTATTTTCATTGTTGATATCCGAACGCGAAATCAGGTGCTGACTAGTACGCTTAGCCATTTTAGGATGTTTATAAGGAAAGTGAGCCGCTTGAAAGTTCAGGTAAATAAATTGTGGTCTATTAAAGTCTAACTCTTTCATTCTACGTTTAAATTGCTCAATGACTCTTTCTTCACTTAACCTGAGGCTCGCAGCTTCCTTACTCACAAAAACGCGATCATGAATGGCAATTCTGGCATCAAAAAAATAGACCCCTTGTTTATGCATACCCACATGTTCAGCCACATTTCCAAATGATTCATCCTGTCCTGAAATAATAGACTGCTGGTAAGTCGAACGACGCAAGAAACCCAATAAGTTATTTTGATTACTATTCACTAAATTACGATTAAAAATCGCTTTTAAAGAGCTAGTCGTATAGCCAGTGTGACTATAGGCTCTTTTAACAGAGATGCCTGCTTTAGCTAGTTTTCGGGTATTTGGCGCAACATACTTGCCTTTTATTTTCTTTTCTAGCATGTCATAACGTGCACTTTCCAAAATAATCAAGACAATATTCTTAGCTACTTTTGCGGGTATTTCATTGAATGTATCTTTAACAGGAGCTAATAAAATTGCATCACCTAGGTAGCCATCTTCATCAATCCCATTGCCTGGTATATCTAAGGCACCAGGAAAAATTGTCGCATCAAAAGGCTGCATGTCCTGAGGAAATGATACGCTACCAAAACCATCAAAATCAATATCTGTTAAGGTATCTAAAACCTGACTAATAATAAGAAAAGAAGTCTTTTTCTGCATCCCATAGCGCAAAACCTTATCATGAGAGACAAATAAGGTAATAATTGGGGTGATAAGCACGGATGTAAATATGATTAAAAATACAACCTTTCGATGCTTAGAGCTTATTTCAAATGAACGTGGATAATCAATTTTTTTAAAATACCTAAAACTAATAATAAAAAAAATCACTAACACACTCACAATACTAACAAACAAAAAGAGTTCATTACTAATATAAATTAAAGCTTCTTTTATACTGCCACCGCCTAAATTTTTTATAATCTGAAAATTTAGCGCATCATTAAAATAAGATAACACCTTAAATTTAATCGATAACCAAGCCCCCATGACCAACAAGGTAAAAAAAACAAAGGCATAGTATATTGCCACCCCAATTTTATTTAACCTATCTGCAATAAAAAACCATATAGCATCAAGACAACTAAAAAAAATTAAGTCAAACCAAAATGATAAGGAAATAAATACAATTCTGTCATGCAGTGTTGTATATGAGAAGGGTTGTAAAAAACCGCCTGTAAAGATAGAGTATTTATAATACAGTAAAGCTAACTCAAAGATTTGAACAACAGTAACAGTAGCAACTAAGACAATAATACGGCGATTTTTCCAGAATATTTCTTCTATTTTTCTTAAGTCCATGCTCAATTTTTTCCACTATTCATCTCAGTGATTCCTGTATATCTGGTGCAGTTCACAGTCTAACTCAAGGTAATGGCATTCTGTATAAAAAATCACGCCTACCTTGGTCCGATTAAAACATATTCTAACAACAACCCCACAAACACGGTTAAACCAACATAATTACTATTCAAAAAAGCCTTAAAACAATCCGCCTTATCTCGATAAAAAATCAATTTTTGCTGATAGATAAAAAAGCCACTTGCACACACTAGTGACGCATAATAAATCCATGATAAATTTTCTAAGCGCCCGACTTGTATCATCAGACCGATAATAATTAACTGTAAAACGGCCATTATCTCACGGTCTTTATCGCCAAAGAGTATCGCCGTTGATTTTACCCCAATTTTTAAATCGTCCTCTTTATCAACCATCGCATACATGGTGTCATATACTAATGCCCATAACACTACCGCTAGATACATAAGCCAAGCAACGGGGGGAATTTCATTGGTTTGTGCCGCAAATGACATCGGCACAGCCCAACCAAAAGCAATCCCTAAATACGCTTGAGGCAATTGCGTATAACGCTTCATAAAAGGATAGCTTGCCGCGAGAAAAGCGCCACCGAACGAGAGCATAATAGTTAAATTATTGAGTAATAAGACTGATGCAAAAGCCGTTAAACAGAACACAGAAAACACGATCAAAGCCTCTTTAGGCTTGACCTTACCTGATGCGATAGGTCTTAACTTAGTACGTTCTACATGAGGGTCAAAATCTCTATCTGCATAGTCATTGATGACACAACCTGCCGCTCGCATGAGCACCACACCACAAACGATTACTGTCAGTACCAAGCCATCAGGCTGCCCATCACTTGCGACCCAAAGCGCCCATAAAGCAGGCCATAATAAAATTAAAATACCAATCGGTTTATCAAATCTAGCCAATAACCAGTACTGATGCAGACGGTCTAACACTATTTCTCTATTCACGCGCTTTTCTCTAATATAATAAAATCAAACACTTAAGCAAGGTAACTTAATAAATTACATGAAATTTAAATAAATAATTTGGCAAGCTTATAAAAGTGTATTAGTATAGCTCAAAGTCTTTTTATTTTATAGACTTACAAAGACTAGTTAATGTAAATTACATAACAAAACAATGAACTCAGGTACGCTTATGTTACATATTGTTGATGACTTCCCGCTAGAGCACTCTTTTTTAGAAAATACTCATTCAGGTGATACGCTTATCCTAAAAGATAATGCCGTCTATGCTGCTAAACAAGAGTACTTAAAAGAAGCGTTTACTAAAAGAACACTGACCCACCTTAATCTTTGCGTCAGTAAGGCAGACTTATTATTACGTAATATCTCTAATCGCGAACTGATTCAAGGTGTTGCTATTGTTGATAGCTTTGATGATTACCAAAGCGACCTTGAAACGATTGCGGTAAGGTCTTGTAACTAAGCTCTACAAAATAGAGCGAGCCTTCAGTTAAGGCAATAAACATAGGATGTGTTGAGGCACGAAACGCATCTTTTAGGTGCTTGAGTGTTAGCTATATCAACATACCCTATCTCTAGGCTTAACTTATGCCCCAGACTCTATGTCTAGCTCTACCACATAGACAATCTACAACAGTTTACTGCGTAATAAAGCTGTCAATTCTGTCACAAACGACACTTGAACCTTAGCTTCAACAGGCACAAACCAATGTTGCTCAGTCGCAAAAGAAACACATTTTACTGCATCTTTTTCAGTCATAAAAATCGCATCTGCGCCCTTGTAAGCAATCTCTTTTGCTGTATAAATATAATGATCAGGAAAGCTATGTGTTTGGCAGTCTATCTCTAGTTTAGACAGTGAGTCAAAAAATCGCTGTGGATTGCCTGTCCCCGCTAATGCATGACACTTTAAGCCTTTAAAATCGGTTAATAATTTGCGCTCTTGGGTTTGCATATTAACCGCATAAGCCCCTTCTAACTGCATGAGGATTTCGCCTTCTTCGGCTACGCCGCCATTGCAAATCACAAAATCAACTTCTCTAATGCGCTCTTGTGGCTCACGTAATGGTCCCGAAGGTAAACAAAAATTATTACCAAAACGACGCACGCCATCAATCACAACAATTTCTATATCTCGATCTAAAGCATAATGCTGTAAGCCATCATCTGAAATAATCACATCACAAGCCTCAGTCTCCAGCAATAATCTAGCAGAATCTGCGCGTACCGGACCGACAGCAACAGGACAGCCTGAATACTGAACTAATAACAACGGCTCATCACCGACCTTTAAGGGGTCACTTTCTAAGGTCACTTTTTGCGGCCAAACCTCAGACTCCCCCCCATAACCACGACTAATCACACCGGGCTTAAAGCCTTGCGCTTTTAATTGCTGTGCTAAATAAATCACTAAAGGCGTTTTTCCTGTTCCACCGACGGTAATATTACCGACAATAATCACAGGTACAGGCAATTTAGTGACAGGCTTATGCCCATGCTTATACATCCAGCGTCGAAAGCGCATGGCATCGGTATACATAAAAGAAAATGGCATCAAAAAAGTACCGACAAAATGATCTTTATACCAAGCTTCGTTTAAAAATTTCGCTATTAATTTTTTCATTATTATTCTTCAGTGACAAAGGTTATACCCTTAAAACCTAATTTAGATGCAACGTTTAAAACCGTAATCGCCGATTGTACCGAGGCACTTTTATCCGCATTAATAATTAAAGGAATATTTCTATCGCCTTTATGTTCTTTAAGTGCTTTAGTCAACGCGGCTAAACTACGCCCTGAGAGTGCTTTACCATCAATAAAATACTGCCCTGCTTTATCAATGGTTAAGCTTAATACTTGCTTATCTTGATGCTCAAGCTCTTGTCCATCTGCTTGTGGCAGCTGTACTTTAATTATTTTTTCTTTACTAAAGGTGGTGGTCACCATAAAGAAAATCAGTAATAAAAAGACCACATCAATCATTGGCGTTAAGGAAATATCCAAAGGCTGACGCTTTTTATTGCGGAAATTCATGACTCATTTCCCACACCATGTATCACTGCAATTAGTTTTAAAGATTCTTCTTCCATATTTAATACATAGGCATCCACTAAGCCATCAAAATAACGATGAAAAATCACACAGGGAATTGCCACACTCAGCCCTGCTGCTGTGGTAATTAATGCCTCTGAAATTCCGCCGGCTAAAATAGAAGGATCGCCTACACCATGACTGACAATCGCCGCAAATACTTTAATCATGCCCACAACCGTGCCTAATAAACCCAATAAGGGTGTAATCGTTGCAATAGTCCCTAGCGTATTTAAAAAACGCTCTAGTTTATGTGCTTCTTGTCGCCCTGCATCGGCAATCGCATCTTTCATAACCTCGCGCCCTAAGCCGCGATTTCTTAAGCCAGACGCTAAAATCGTTCCCAAAGGAGAGCTTTCTTTTAAATGAGTTAAGGCCTTTTCGTCCATTTTCTTATCACGTGCTAAATTCCACACCTGAGACACCATTTCGGGAGGTAACACTTTTTTCTTACGTAAACTCCAGAAGCGTTCACCCACTATTCCCATTGCCAAAACCGAACAAAAAAGAATGGGAATAATTAATAATCCACCACTTTGTATTAATTCAAACACTTGTTTTTTCCTTTATTTTTAACTGCGGAAGCTCCGCATTATACAATCAATTTTTTTAACTATTATGACAATAAGCCTTACCTTTGCCTACCCATAAAGCTGCAATGATATAAGCAAAAGCACTGAGTAGTGCAGCAAAAGCATACACTAACTCCCCGCCATATAAATCCCAAGCATAGCCACTGTATAAACCACCGACCATACCTCCCAAGCCAAAACTAAGACTACTATAAAGTGCCTGCCCTTTGCCTTGATGATGGTCACCAAAATAATTTTGCACTAAATGTATTGCCGCCACATGTGCAGCACCAAACGTCGCGGCATGTAAAACCTGAGCAAACAGTAATAAAGGCATCTCTCCCGCATAACATGCGATCATTAACCAGCGCAACACAGATAACAAACAACTGACTAATAAAATTCTGCGCAAAGAGATATACTTTAACATTTTCCGCATCAATAAAAACACCAGTATTTCAGCACCCGCACCTAATGACCATAGCATGCCGATCAGACTAGAAGAATAACCATACTGCTTTAAATAAATGGAGAAAAATACATAATAAGGACCATGCGCTGCTTGTAACAACATATACACCAGCAAAAAGGCGATCACCTCAGGCTGTTTAATAATTTTCCACGCGCCCACCGTTGCTTGCCCAGCTCTAGCACTGGTGATTTCAGGTGTCAGTAAAGAAACCAACCAAATACAAGCTAATAAACTGATGATCAACCACGGCAATAACTCTATCGAGTATAAATCAAGTAAATAGCCCACTCCTAAGACCGTGACAATAAAACCAATCGATCCCCATAAGCGTATATGACTATAGCGATGTGGTTGGTCTTTTAAATGGTGTAAAGTCGCGGCTTCAAACTGCGGTAAAGCCGCATTCCAAAAAAAACTAAAACAGACCGTCACCGTAGCAAACCATTGAAAAGAAACTTCGTATAAGAAGCCTGCAAATAAAACCATTGCTAAAAAAGAGGCGATACGAATAATGCGTAAGCTCTTTCCTGTATGATCTGCAATCCAGCCCCATAAATTAGGCGCAATGACTTTAGTGCCCACCATAAAGGCAGTGAGCTCACCAATTTCCAGCGCACTAAAACTATGATGCTTAAGATATAAACTCCAAAAAGGTAAAAAACTCCCCAGAGCGGCAAAATAAAAAAAGTAAAAGCTAGATAAACGCCAATAAGGGATTTTATTTTTCACTGATTCCTGCTGTTTCGATTTTATCGTCACTGTTTATTATTGATAGATAAAAAGTTATCCATGATTAGAAAGCAAGTCTTAATGGAGTCCAAAACGCGTTTTGGGCAGGTCTTCATCCCATACAGTTGGCTACAACTCTAGCCGTGTAGGGTGCGTTTCACGCACCAAAAGATGCGTTTCGTGCCTCAACACATCCTATATTTTCTCACTTTACTTTAAAACTTATTAACGCAGCACTGGCAGCGTCGATGTCACATCCATATTCTGTGCTCGATGACGCAATAAATGATCCATCAACACAATCGCCATCATTGCTTCCGCAATCGGCGTAGCACGAATACCCACACAGGGATCATGTCGTCCTTTAGTCACCACCTCAATTGCCTCGCCATCACGGTTAATACTACGTCCTGGTAAATGTAAACTAGAGGTGGGTTTTAAAGCAATACTCGCGGTCACATCCTGCCCACTCGAAATTCCGCCTAAAATCCCCCCCGCATGATTACTTAAAAAACCTTCAGGAGTCATTTCATCCCTAAACTGTGTGCCTTTAGTATTGATACAATCAAATCCATCGCCAATTTCCACGCCTTTAACCGCATTAATACTCATTAAAGCATGTGCTAAATCAGCATCTAAGCGATCAAAAATCGGCTCACCCAACCCAGGCGGCACATTCGTTGCAATCACATTAACCTTTGCACCGATTGACTCACCTTCTTTGCGTAAAGCATCCATATACGTGACTAATTCAGCTTCTTTACTGCTATCAGGGCAAAAGAACTCACTATTGTCCATTACTGCCCAATCGACTGTCTCCACTTTAATCGGGCCTAATTGAGCTAAATAACCGCGTACTTCGATATTATATTGCTGCTTTAAATATTTCTTAGCAATCGCGCCTGCGGCAACGCGCATCGCCGTTTCGCGTGCCGAAGAACGCCCGCCGCCACGATAATCTCTAAAACCATATTTATGGTCATACACATAATCGGCATGCCCAGGGCGGTAAGTTTCTGCAATATTGGCATAATCTTTAGAACGCTGATCGGTATTTTTAATCAATAAACCAATCGGTGTTCCTGTGGTTTTACCTTCAAATACACCTGATAAAATTTGCACTTGATCCGCTTCGCGTCGCTGCGTGGTATGTCTGGAAGTGCCAGGTTTACGGCGGTCTAAATCAATCTGTAAATCAGCCTCTGAAATTTCCAGCCCTGGTGGACAACCATCAATGGTCGCGCCTAATGCAATCCCGTGACTCTCACCAAAGGTTGTCACTGTAAATAATTTTCCTATGCTATTACCTGACATACTTAACCTAGTGCCTTTTTAAAATGTTCATTAAATGTCAATACTTGTTCAGCGGTGAGTAAAAAGACCCCGTCGCCGCCTTGTTCAAAATTGAGCCAATAAAAGGGAATTTCAGGAAACATCTGTTGCAATGTTTCCGCGCTACTGCCTACTTCAATAATTAAAACGCCCTGCTCGCTAAGATAATCCACTGCAGTCACTAAAATTTTAAGCACTAAATCCAAACCTGACTCTCCCCCTGTAAAGCCCATTTCAGGCTCGGCATGAAATTCAGCAGGTAATTGTTCCCATTCAGCAATCGCCACATAAGGAGGATTAGAGACAATAAGATCATATT
>WTCM01000223.1 GCA_013138595.1 Methyloprofundus sp.
ACACCGGGCAATTGCACCACAATACGGTTATCACCTTGTTGCTGAATAACAGGTTCAGAAACCCCTAATTCATTCACTCGGTTACGTAATGTTGTAATATTCTGAGCTAAAGCAAATTTCTTAATCGCTTTAATTTCTTGCTCTGCTATTTTAAAGTATAAAATAGGCTGCTCCTCTTCCTCGACCATGTCTAGCTTGCGGAATTCATCATCTAGCATTGTTGCAGCAGCTTGCTTGTCTTTCGCGTTACGCAGCACGACCTTAATCGCGCCTTTATCATAAGTAACTGATTTATAACGAATTTTCGCAGTACGCAAGGATGAGCGTATATCATTGTTATAACGCTCTTCCGCTTGTTTCAATGCAGCATCCATATCCACTTCAAGTAGAAAATGTACCCCACCCCGTAAATCTAAACCTAAATACATAGGGTCAGCACCGAATGATCTTAACCAATCAGGGGTTGCAGGAGCAAGGTTTAGAGCGACGGTTTCTTTAGCGTTTAACTTATTGCGTAACAAATCAGCAGCACGCATTTGTTCATCAGTATTAGCAAATCGCACTAATACTTTACTGCCTTGCTCTTCTAGTGCTTTGCTGCTAATCGCCGCATCACTCAATACTTTTTTTATTGTTGTTAATTGAGCAGGCGACATATCCTCTGTCGTGCCTGATGAAATTTGTACTGAGGGGTCATCACCAAAAAGATTAGGTAATGAGTACACAAGGCCTAGTATTAAAACTAGGATAATCAATGTGTTTTTCCAAATAGGGAAATGGTTTTGCATGGTCAGTCCATTCAAGATAAATCAGTGACTGGCAAAGAATCTATGCCAGTACTTTCTGTGAGGTGTAAGCTAAGGAACGAGATTATTGAACCCTCGCTCCTAA
This sequence comes from Methyloprofundus sp., assembly GCA_013138595.1. Lineage (GTDB taxonomy): Bacteria > Pseudomonadota > Gammaproteobacteria > Methylococcales > Methylomonadaceae > Methyloprofundus. Next base: position 892 of record WTCM01000223.1, read on the forward strand.
TATAGAGTTTATTTCGCTTTCTTCATTTGAACTTTATAAGTTCCTTTAGGTAGCAAGCTACTTACTTGATGACGCTGTACTTGTAAAACAACATTATTCGCTACTTCAAGCTGTACGAAATTTTCATCTAAGCTGATCACTTTACCCAATAAACCACCACCTGTGACCACCTCTGCGCCTGCAGTCATTTCTTCCAGCATTTTTTTATGTTCTTTAGTCCGCTTGTGTTGCGGTCTTAGAAATAAAAAATAGAAAAAAACTAAAATACCTAGTGGAAATAACATTCCTTCCCAACCAGGTTGTTGTGCGACTGGAGCCGCTTCTGCTAATGCATCGGAAATAAAAAAACTCATGTTCCCCCCTCTCGTATAAGTTAAAAAATAAAAGCCCTCTATTATGACATATCTGGAACGGCTTTGCCCCGCTGTTCATAAAATGACTTAACAAAAGTTTCAAACACCTTGTTTTCTATGGCCTCACGTACATCCTGCATTAAATTTAAATAATAATGCAGGTTATGAAGGGTATTTAAACGCGCGCCTAATATCTCTTTACATTTATCTAAATGACGTAAATAAGCGCGCGAGTAATTTTGACAGGTATAACAAGCACAATCTTCATCGAGTGGGCGCGTATCTAGGCGATACTGGCTATTACGAATTTTAATCACGCCTGTATTGGTAAAAATATGCCCATTACGTGCATTACGCGTCGGCATCACACAATCAAACATATCAATACCGCGTCGCACTGCTTCAATTAAATCTTCTGGCGTACCGACCCCCATTAAATAACGGGGTTTATCCACGGGTAATTGTGGGTGCAGTCCATCTAAAGTGGCCATCATTTCTTCTTTAGGCTCGCCCACTGACAAGCCTCCAATGGCATAGCCGTCAAAGCCTATTTCCATTAGACCTGCGATAGATTCTGTACGTAAATGCTCATACATCCCACCTTGCACAATACCAAATAGTGCCGAAGGGTTATCACCATGAGCGGTTTTGCTACGCTCTGCCCAACGCAAAGAAAGACGCATAGAGTCTGCAGCTTCTTGTACAGTGGCGGGATAAGGCGTACATTCATCAAAAATCATCACAATATCGGAGCCTAATTCACGCTGTACTTGCATGGATTCTTCTGGCCCCATAAAAATCTTACTGCCATCTACGGGGGATTTAAAAGTCACCCCTGCTTCGGTAATTTTACGTAACTCACCTAAGCTAAAGACTTGAAAACCACCCGAATCGGTCAAAATAGGTCCCTGCCAATTCATAAAATCATGCAAGTCACCGTGCGCTTGTATCACTTCGGTACTAGGGCGCAACATCAAATGAAAGGTATTGCCTAATATAATTTGCGCACCCAAGCCCGTCAGTTCATCGGGTGTCACCGATTTAACAGAACCATACGTGCCTACAGGCATAAAAATAGGCGTTTGCACCACGCCACGCTCAAAAGTTAATTGCCCACGTCGCGCGTGACCATCGGTGTTTAATAAATCAAATTGCATGTTCAGAATAAGAGGTCGTCTAAAAATTTCAAGCTATTATACTTGCTCTGCTATATGTCTTGTACAATACAGCTAAAATCCTTTCATAATTACCAAAAGAGACCACTCGTGAGTGAAGATAAACAAGAGAGTTTAAACTATAAAAGTGCAGGCGTTGATATTGAAGCAGGCAACACCTTAGTCGAACGCATTAAGCCAATTGCCGCAAGAACAAGAATCCCAGGCGTTATGTCTGGCTTAGGCGGTTTTGGCTCTATGTTTGAACTTCCCCTAGATCGCTATAAGCAGCCTATTTTAGTCTCAGGCACAGATGGCGTGGGAACAAAATTAAAACTCGCGATTGATTTAAATATTCATAATACCGTGGGTATCGACTTAGTCGGTATGTGCGTTAATGACACCATTGTACAAGGTGCGGAATCACTATTTTTCCTTGATTATTTTGCTACTGGAAAGCTAGATGTTGATGTTGCTACCTCAGTGATCGAAGGCATCGGCAAAGGTTGCGAATTAGCAGGTGCGGCATTGGTTGGCGGCGAAACAGCAGAAATGCCCGGCATGTATGCGGATGGCGAATATGATTTAGCAGGCTTTTGTGTCGGTATCGTCGAAAAAGAAGCGATTATCGACGGCTCAAAAGTGGCGGCAGGTGATAAATTAATCGGCATCGCCTCTTCAGGGCCACACTCCAATGGCTACTCTTTAATTCGTAAAATCATTGAGCGTAGCAATATCCCGTTAACAGACTTATTAGCAGGCAAGCCGCTTGCTGAGCATTTACTAGAACCGACTCGCATCTACGTTAAACCTTTATTGGAACTTATCAAACAAGTCCCCGTACATGCCATGGCGCATATTACCGGCGGTGGTATTACCGAAAATTTACCGCGCGTATTACCCGAAGGCTTAAGTGCTAATATCGAGCTAAGCACTTGGGATCTCCCGCCCATTTTTCAATGGTTACAAGAGCAAGGCAATGTAAAATTAGCCGATATGCTGGTCACATTTAACTGCGGTATAGGCATGGTGGTCTGTGTTGCAGCAGAAGATGAAGCAGCAACGATTGCTTGTTTAAATAAGCAAGGCGAGCAAGCATTTGCTATCGGCGAGATTATTAGCTCACCTAACCAAACACAAGTGAATTACATATGAATAAATTCTCCAGCTTCTTTTTAACTCTTATTATGACCTTCAGCTTGTCTCTTGCAGGCATTCCTGACGCGGAAGCCAAACGCTTTGGCGGTGCACGCTCATTTGGTAGCAGCTCTAAACATAGTAAGTCCTATAATCGCAAGGCAAGCACGCCCGCTAAAAAAACCGCTAGCCAACAAAAAGCTCATGATACTAATCAAGCCGCAAGACAATCTATGTCAAAACGTGGCGGTTTAATGGGTATGCTGGGTGGCTTAGCATTAGGTGGCTTATTAGGCGCGATGCTCTTTGGCGGTGCCTTTGAAAATTTAAATATGATGGATATGCTGATCTTTGCAGGGATTGCCTTTTTATTATTCAAGCTGTTTGCGGCCAAATCGAAGCGACAAAGCCCGATACCGAGTATAGGTCGTCAGCGTAATAATACCGATGATTTAGAAAACCAAGCTTACCAACGCTCTAATACTTCAGAAAAATCTAGCCCTGGTAACAATAATGCAGGCTTTAATACTGATGTTTTTGCCAACAAAGGTCAAACGAGCAAGTTTAGTACGGCAGAGAACCAAACCGAAAGCGTATTAAACGAAGAACCTCTCATACTGCCTAATGACTTTGACGAACAAGATTTTTTAAACGGCGCTAAAGGAGCATTTAAAATGCTACAAAGCGCTTGGGATCAAAGAGACCTTGCTGAAATTCGTAGCTTAACGACTGATAAAGTGTTTGCCGATATTCAAACTCAATTACAAGCCACAAAAGCAAAAAACCAAACCGATATTTTGCAAGTCGAAGCAGAATTATTAGAGTTTCGTGACTTAGATAATGAACTAGAAGTCGTGGTTTTATTTGACAGTTTAATACGCGAAGAAAGCAGCGCCCAGCCTGAACAAGTTCGTGAAGTATGGACTTTTATCAAACCTAAAAACAGTTTACAGCCTAAATGGTATTTAGACGGCTTACAGCAGTTAGAAAGTTAGCCGCACTTTATTACTCGATGTTCCAGTTTTTTATGATTGCTTTTCTAAAATAGAATAGTATAGGATGTGCTGAGCCACGAAGCGCATCAGACGCGTGAAAGATGCGCTTCGTGCCTCAGCACATCCTATATCGAAAATGAGTTTTTCAAAATATCCTGTATTTTATGCTAGCCCTTTAATTTACCCGTAAATAATGAGAAGTTAAAAAAATCACCCTCACATTAGCACCAAAAAACAACGCCTTTAAGCGCGCTTTATTAAAAATAAAATTTGCACTCGACACCACTTTCAGCCCAAAATAAAGCACCTTACTTTCATTGACTTATAAAAACATCCTGATGTAGAGCTATCACTCCCTAGTCATTTTTCCTATTTTTTTCCTACTTAAACTTGACAATCTTTTTGCATCATAGAAACTATAGCTAACTTAACTCACTCCGTATAAAGTATTGGACGCAATCCCCACAAATATTCTTCTTGGTATCCTCTTCGGCCTTTTGTGCTTCTCTGCCTTTTTTTCAGGCTCTGAAACCGCCTTAATGACGCTTAACCGCTATCGCCTACAACATTTAGTCAAACAAGGAAATAGAAGTGCAAAAAAAGCTCAGCGCTTACTCAAACGCCCCGACCGTTTATTAGGGCTTATTTTACTAGGTAATAACTTTGTTAATATCCTCGCTTCCTCCATCGCAACTATTATTGGTATGCGCCTTATGGGCGACGAGGGCATCGCTATTGCTGCGGGTATTCTCACATTAGTTGTACTCATCTTCGCAGAAGTTGCACCTAAAACACTTGCGGCACTAAAACCTGAATTAATGGCCTTCCCTGCGGCTTGGGTCTACACTCCGCTACTGAAAATATTTTATCCTATTATTTGGTTTGTTAACTTAATCGCTAACGGCTTACTGCGTATTTTCGGCATAAAAGCACATGAGCATCAACATACCACACTGAACAAAGACGAACTGAAAAGCATCGTTGCTGAAACAGATTCATTAATGCCAGAAAAGTATAAAAATATGCTACTGGGTATTATTGACCTTGAAAGCGCCACGGTTGAAGACATTATGACTCCACGCAATGAAATTGTAGGGATCAATATAGAAGACCCACTAGAAACGATTATTGCTCAACTCAAAGAAGATCAGCATACTCGCATCCCTGTCTATAAAGTAAGCATTGATCGAGTCATTGGTTTTTTACACCTAAGGACGATACTGGTACAACTGTTTAATAAAGAAAATTTTAGTAAACAAGATATTACTAGCAACCTAATGACCCCCTTCTTTATTCCAGAAACCACTCCCCTGCACAAACAAATACAAGATTTTAAATTTGACCAAACACGTATTGGGCTTGTGGTCGATGAATATGGCGATGTCCAAGGACTCGTCAGTATGGATGATTTACTGCAAGGCATGGTGGGCGGAATCATGGTGGGGGATTCCGATATTAAAAAACGCGAAGATGATAGCTATATCGTCGATGGCAGCGTCACCATCAGGGAACTTAATCAAGTGACTCATTGGGAGCTACCGACTGAAGGGCCTAAGACGATTAATGGTTTAATTATTGAATTTATGGAAACTATTCCCCAAGAAGGCACAAGCCTTCTGCTACATGACCACCCTATAGAAATTATTACGCGCAATAAGCATGCGATTACTCAAGTTAAAATTTTAGCCGTAAAATAAATACGCCAACAATATCCTAATATAAGTTGAAAAACTCAGTAGATGACACCAACCACTAACAGCCAGACAAATTCACCTAAAAGCACTATAATTTAGAAAAATTCATATTTTTTTAACAAGACAGGCAAAATACGTCTATACTTAAATTTAACATGTGCAAAATGATAGACTAACGAAATGGCAAAATTTACCGTTTTTTTTAAAGACAAACCTATACACTCTGAGATATTTGAATCAGGCATTGTGCATATAGGTCGTGATGAAACTAATGAGCTAAGCATTGATAGCTTAGCAATTGCCCCCGCTCATGCGGCAGCTGTTATTAGTGATACGAAAGTTATTATCAAGCAGCTTAGCACTGATTTTCCATTAGTGATTAATGAACAACCGCAAAAAGCGTGTCAATTAAAGAATGGTGATGTCATTTCTCTAGGCAAGCATCGTATTATCTATAATGATACAGAAGCCTTAGCACCTACTGCTACCAATGATATAGAAAACAAAACACTTAACCAAGAGCTTTCTAATAGCACCAGTATTCCTGAGGCAAACCTACAAGTGATGGCTGGTAAATATATCGGTCGCTTGGTGCCACTCAAGAAAACCATGACTCGCTTGGGACATACTGGCGCAGGGCTTATTATCGTCACGCGCCGTAAAGATGGCTACTATGCCTCTATGCTAGAGCCTAACGATGACGTTAAAATTAATGATACACCTTTAGGTGAAAATACCGTTTTGCTCACTAATAACGATATACTACTGATAGATAATATTCCTATGCAGTTTTATATGGCTTAAGTCATAAGATTTCCAGAGACACCTCACGCTTCTCAAGATTAAAAACCCACGACTGCTTTTCTAGCTCACACACTCAAGCACTATGGCAAAAAAAGATACCGCCTTTGTCTGCACAGATTGCGGCGCAGACTCTCCACGATGGGCGGGTCAATGCGTTGCCTGTCATGCTTGGAATACCATTAAAGAAGTCCGCCTAGCAAGCTTACCTGCCAATACTCAACGCCTAGGTTATAGCGGCAAAAAAAGCAGCGTACAATTACTCTCTGAAGTCACTTTACAACAAACAGAGCGCTTATCTTCTGGAATTTCTGAATTTGATCGGGTACTCGGCGGTGGCATCGTCCCCGGCAGCATGGTGCTGATTGGCGGCACACCCGGTGCAGGAAAAAGCACTCTGTTACTACAAGTGATTGCCAAACTAGCTATGCAAGACATTCCTGTCCTCTATGTCTCGGGGGAAGAGTCTTTACAGCAAATTGCAGAACGTGCCATACGTCTTAGCTTGCCCTTAGATAAAATTAAGATGCTCACGGAAACATCCGTACAAACGATCTGTGAAGTACTGGATGATATAAAACCGCGCATTTTAGTGATTGATTCTATCCAAGTGATGCATACACAAACCTCTGACTCAACACCTGGATCAGTTTCACAAGTTAAGGAGTCGGCAAGTTATTTGACTCAATATGCGAAACAAAATAATGTGTCCATTTTTATGGTCGGACATGTGACAAAAGATCAGTCTTTAGCCGGCCCTATGACTTTAAGTCATATTGTCGATACACAGCTTATTCTTGCGTCTACAGATGATGCCCGCTTTCGCGTCCTTAGAGCAGATAAAAACCGCTTTGGGAGTGTCGGCGAACTAGGCTTCTTTGCTATGGATAGCGTAGGCTTAAAAGAAGTTAAAAATCCTTCGGCAATGTTTCTCAATCGTACTGAAAAACCTTCACCAGGCAGTGTCGTCACGGTTTTATGGGAAGGAACACGTCCACTTTTAGTGGAAATACAAGCCTTAGTCACAGAGTGTCAATACGGTAACCCACGCCGTTTAGCGGTAGGTTTTGATCAAAACCGCCTTGCCATGCTACTCGCCATTTTAACGCGACACGGTGGCATTTTTACCGCAAGCGATGAAATTTATGCGAATGTCGTCGGTGGCATTAAAGTCACTGAAACCAGCTCTGACTTAGCGATTCTAATCAGCATTGTTTCCAGCCTAAAAGACACAGTCGTGCCACACGACAGCTTTTTCTTTGGCGAATTAGGCTTAAACGGTGAGATCAGGCCTGTGGCAAATGGCTACGCAAGACTCAATGATGCCGCAAAGCATGGCTTTAAAAAAGCCATTATCCCCAAAGCGAATGCCCCTAAAAAAGCCATTAAGGGTTTACAAATATTCCCCGTCACCAGCTTAGTCGAAGCACTCGATGCTCTCGCGGATATAAGTTAAAAACTTGTATATTTAAGGTTATAATAAGCACACCTCATTGAAAATCAATGACAGCCGTTCAAATAATAAGAAATAAAGGGTTAAGTAATGCTTGAAATAGAATATTCATTTCGTGAACAAGATTTAGTTCATTACAATGAGCTACAAATAGACCAATCAGAAGATTTACAGAAAAAGCTAAAAAGAAACCGACTCTTTTTTCCAGGTATATTAGCCATTTTTGGCTTATTCCTTTGGTCGTATTATAGTGATTATCGTACCGCACTCTATATTGTGACTATTTCGATTTGTTGGGCCATCGTTATTCCGCACGTTATTATTTTAAGTTTTCGCCGACAAATTTTACAAAGCTATACCGAAAAAGAAAAGCTAGCGATGTTTGGTCAATATACTTTAAGAATTGACCCTAAAGCTTTAGCGGAAAAATCTCCCAGCGGCAAAAATAAAATGCCTTGGAAAACAATTCTACGTATCGAACATATTAGAGAGTATGTTCATATCGTTCTTGATAATGGTGCAGCGCTAGTGATTCCTATTGAAACCATTACCAATGGAAACATCAAAGAGTTCTCCAAACAAATTAAAAAGATGCTTGATTTATATGGTTAATAGCTAAGTTTTGGGTTGCCAAAAAAAACGGTAACCCAAGTACGGAGCATACTCACTCCGCCTTAAATTCATCGCTCAAAATTCCCTCTCGCTTCTGTATATAACGCCGACACCCATCAACGCAGTCTGGCTTATTTGCATACGGCCCACTGATACAATCCACCGTCAAAAACCACCACCCCTGCTCGTTAATATAATAACGGTCTTGTGGTTTAAACACGGGATTAAGTTGTTTCTTTTTATTTACCATACTTTTCTATGCTGAATTTCAAAAATATTGCCTTACGCCGAGGCTCTCGTGTTTTATTTGCCAATACCTCATTCACTTTACATAAGGGACAAAAAACAGGGATTACAGGCGCAAACGGTGTGGGTAAATCCAGTTTTTTTGCTTTAATCCGTAATGAGCTACAGCCTGACGAGGGTGATTTTAGCATGCCTCCTAACTTAGAGGTGGCTCATGTTGCCCAAGAAACACATGCAGTAGAACAAGCGGCGATTGAATATATTATTGATGGCGATCAAGAGCTAAGACAGGTGCAACAAGCGATCATAGCAGCTGAACAAGCTGACGACGGCATTAAACAAGCCGAGCTATTTAGTAAAATGGAAAATATTGGCGGTTACACGGCAACTTCCAGAGCGGCACGACTCATGAATGGGCTGGGTTTTAAACAGCCTCAAGAGCAGCTCAGCGTCAGCTCTTTTTCAGGTGGCTGGCGTATGCGCTTAAATTTAGCACAAGCTTTAATGTGTCGCTCCGATATATTATTACTTGATGAGCCAACCAACCATTTAGACTTAGATGCCGTGATCTGGCTGCAAGACTGGCTATATAAATACCCTGGCACCTTATTATTAATTTCACATGACCGGGAATTTCTTGATACGATTGCTGACCATATCGTGCATATAGAAAATCAGAAAGGTGAAATTTATACAGGAAACTATTCAGCTTTTGAAAAAATGCGTGCTGAGAAACTGGCACAACAACAAAGCTCCTACGAAAAACAGCAACGAGAAATCGTGCATATTCAAAGCTTTATCACTCGCTTTCGCGCCCAAGCCACCAAGGCAAAGCAAGCACAAAGCCGTATTAAATCGCTGGAGCGCATGGAGCTTATTGCTCAAGCTCATGTAGACTCACCGTTTAATTTTAGTTTTCCAGAGCCAGGAAAACTACCAAACCCGATGATTAAACTAGAAGACGTGAGCATTGGCTATGCGGATACCAACATTTTAGAAAAAGTTGATCTATTTATCTCACCTGGTGCGCGTATCGGCTTATTAGGGCCTAATGGCGCGGGTAAATCGACCTTAATTAAAGTCCTCGCAGATGAACTGGCAATAAAATCTGGAGAATGTCAGTTTGCCGACACCTTAAGGCTAGGTTATTTTGCCCAGCACCAATTGGAACAGTTGCAACTCGACGAAAGCCCTTTATGGCATTTGCAAAAAATCAATCCCAAAGCCACAGAAAAAGAGCTGAGAAACTTTTTAGGGGGATTTAATTTTAAAGACGATAAAATATTTGACCCTATCGCCCCCTTTTCAGGCGGCGAAAAAGCGCGCTTAGTACTCGCAATATTAGTCTATCAAAACCCTAATTTATTATTACTAGATGAGCCTACCAACCACCTAGACTTAGAAATGCGCCATGCCTTAAGTATTGCCCTACAAGATTATCAAGGTGCGATTATTATCGTCTCACATGATAGACACATGCTGCGTTCCGTGACTGACGAACTTTATTTAGTCGCCAATGGCGGTGTCACTGCTTTTGATGGCGATTTAGATGATTATCGCATTTGGTTGAATGAACAAAAATTACTCACGACCAACACTGGCAATACACCCGAATCTCCCAGCATTAATAAAAAAGCACTGCGTAAGCTAGAAGCTGAGCGACGCAAACAATTAAAGCCTTTATACGATGCTTTCAAAAAGGCCGATAAAGATTTAGAGCGTTACCACGGCAAGCAAAAACAACTAGAAGAACAGTTAGCAGAAACGAGTTTATATGAAGAAGCGAATAAAGCGCAGTTAAAACAAGTACTACAAGATAAAGCTCAAGTGGACCAGGCACTAGAAGAAACGGAAATGGAATGGATGGAGCTAAGCGAACAGCTTGAGGAAAGTAAGCTTTAGATCAACCTAGACTACACGCTTTAAAACAAAGCCAATAGCTTTAACTAGCTCTATTGCAGAATTAGTTAAAGCCATCGCCTCGTTAAACTGCCAATATCGATGTTTTACGTCGTTGAGTACCCAAAAAACCTAATACACCTAGCATTAGCATAGATAAGCTAGCAGGTTCTGGTATTATTGTCCGTTGACTTCCCTCAGGATCTGGCGAAAGATGCACTGCATCAAATTGAATGATTGCGCTAAAA
>WTCM01000222.1 GCA_013138595.1 Methyloprofundus sp.
AGATTTCAACTTTTTGATGTGCAAAAGACTCAGGTAAATCTAGGACTAACTTCGGTGAGCTTAAAGTTTGTATGCTACGTTGAATTTGCATGATTTTATGCCTGTGTTTTTGATAAGCTTTAAGAGGGAGTATAGGTAACGATTTTATTTTTCTTAATTTTTGAATTTAACCTTTCCTGAATTCAACTCATAAGTGCATAACCCAGTAAATTGTTCTCATACTTGGTTTTAAGTCTAGGTCATCTATTGAATTATCTACAACAATTTTTAAGCATTCAGATATTTTACGACTACACCCACGGTTAAAAAATTCTACATCAATAATATCTTCAGGATTATAGTTCTCATTTATATAAATAGAGAGATCATTTAATGCATCTTGAACTTCGTTAGAAAAATAAGTGTCAGGTCTTTGATTGATTGTCCTTGGGTATCTAATTTTTATAAATAGCTTTACGGTGTCCAATTTCTAATAGCAAAATAATTAATTCATTATCTTTCAGCTGGCAAATTAAACGATAATCACCGACTCTATATCGCCATAAACCTTTTAAATTACCTTGTAATGCTTTGCCTGTAGAGCGTGGAGAATCTGCTTTACTTAACTTATCGATAAAGCTTTCTATACGTTTTTTGGTGGAGTTATCGAGGGCTGTAAGTGCTTTTGCGGACTTATTGCTTAGTTTAATTTCCCAAGTCATAAAGCTTTTCTTTTACCTGCTTCCAAGGAATAAGATGCTCTTCTCCACTTTCAATTTTATTAAGTATTTCCTCAGCGGCTTTAATATCTTGGTAGTCGGCTAATTTGTCATTAATGGCTTCATTAATGACATCTTCTACAGGTTTATGTAAATTCTGTGCCATTTTCTCAAGTGCATGACTTAATTCATTGTTTAAATTTATATTAATCATTGCTTTTTTACCTTAAATAATATCTTACTGGGCAGTGGCAAACATTATAGCACTTAAATTTAAGCGCAGTGCCGCGTAGGGGGCCCCTAGAGCCGAGGCATCCCTACGCATCAATTAAAGTCAAACCAGGCGGCAATGCCTCACCAAAAATTTGTTTCTCTTCAGCGGCATCCAACTCTTTAACCGTCTCGACCATTTCTATCCATGAATTCGGTGCTTTGCTTGCTTTTAATTTTGCAATCACTTGCTCGCGCACATCACTGTCGATATCTCGCGCTCGATCACCACTCATACGCGCGATTAAGGTCGCGGCAAAACCTGCTTGCGGTGTTTTTTTCCAATCGGCTTGTAATATTTGCTGTAACCACACGCCAGCCGTTTCCGCTGGCACGACAAAATGCGCACTGGCATGAAACGGTACTCGTGCGGCAATCCGCCCGACTGCCCACCATGTTTGCGCGGGTTCACTAGCTTTTTGTAAACGCTTTAACAACCATTCACCGAGTTGTGTTTTTTGCGCAATAGGCAAACGTTCTAAGACCGCTGATAAACGCACCATATCATCATAGCCGCGCTGCTTTGCTTGTTTCGCGGTATTACCTTGGCGCGCTGAGGCTGGATTTAAGTATTTAGCTAAATCGGCAAAAATAACTTCCTGCGCTTCCGTATCTAGCCCCCCTGAAATACGTCGCCATAAGGTCCACCATTCGCTTCAGTTTTGAGTTTCATTCACAAACTGAATCTTATGCGTGTAACTTTTCCATAATTGTTCGACACGCCAGTTATCCAATTGATAACCAAAACCTGGGCGTAAACAAAAGCCGACTAAACCTAACCACACTCGTTCATGGTTGGGTGAGCGGCGGTGATTTTTACGCACTTCCAATAACGCGCTAAATAATTCACGTAATAAATGACTAGACCAGTCACTGCGAAAACCTAAGAGCTTTTCTAAATCAGCACGTAAGGTTTTAACCGCTTTAGGGTTGATCTCTTTGGATTTAGAGCCAAAAATCGCATGAATTTGTTCTACCGCTAGGGGGAAATGTTCAGGTAAATCTTGAGCAAATTTAGCTTTGCTATTTTTTCTGATTTGGAATTGTACATCCCAGCGTTGCTGACTATCTTCTAATGCAACACATTGAATTTGTAAAGTCCCCACCTCGGATAAAGTCACCGATAATTGCACGGTCACGGCTGCATTTTCACTGCTTTGTTCTTGGTCAAAAGCAACCGCTAAAGGAGGGAGTGGGTGAAAATCATCATTAATTGCGACAATCTCACCTGCTTTATAAGCTTTACCGCCTGTTAAAGAGACTAAATGAAAGCTAACAGGTTGCCCTAAGCGTAACGCAAATTGTCGATCACTCAGGATAATTTCATTGCCTTCTTCACTGCCGCGCGGCAAGATACAAACCCCTTGTTGTTCTTGTTCTGTGCCTATCAATAAGAAATAACTACGCGCAGAGCCACCGCCAATTTTGATTTTTTTCTGCTCACGGGCAATACTATAACTGACTGCGCCATAAGCAACCGATAGCTCAGGATGCCGATTTTCTAATAGGGTAGGGGCTTTTTCACGCCATGAGCTGATTAAGTCAATGGTGCGTTGAGTAATCGGTTGGCTACGAAATACCCCGCCATTTAAGAGTAAAGCATCAGGCACAATCTGTTCAGAGCCTAAAGCTTGCTGTGCAGCTTGTTGATGGGAATTTAAAAAAGCGGCGATATGTTTACTGACAGCAGGTTCAGCGGCATAGGGTAAGCCGAATTCAACCACACCACTACGTTTTTTATCAGGTAATTCAGTGAGTTTAGACAGCGGAAAAAAGCCATCTAGGGCAATGCCTTGAACTTCTTCACGGCTTAAACTGACTGAGCGCGTACCGCCAATCAATTTAGAACCACCGCCTAATAAAGTCACTTTTAATTGCTCAGGCGCGTCTTTATCTAAAAGCTGTTCTTTAGCCACACGGCATTGTTCTAATAAATGCGATAAATCTGCCGCTGAGAGTTTTTTATTGCCTGTATTTAAACGTGATTCGGCTAAATGCGCTAAAGCAAGGTCAATATTATCGCCCCCTAGCATTAAGTGATCGCCTACCGCGACACGTGAAAGCTGTGGCTCATCTTGGCTATGGTCGATTTTAATTAAGGTTAAATCAGTCGTTCCCCCGCCTATATCACAAACCAGCAAGAGTTTAATATCCTCTAAAGTAGTTTTTAATTGATCATGATGGCGGCGTAACCAGTCATAACAAACCGCTTGCGGCTCTTCCAGCAAACGTATATTATTCAGCCCCGCTGTGCGAGCGGCTTCTAAAGTTAAAGAACGTGCCGCCTCATCAAAAGAGGCGGGGACAGTAATAATAATACTTTGCTCTTCAAATAAAGCCTTAGGGTGGCTATGATTCCAAACTTGCTTAACATGTTTTAAATAACTGGCACTGGCATCTAAGGGCGATATTTTCTCTACATCTTCATGGCTACCCCACGGCAAAATCGCTGCCGTATGGTCAATTGAAGGATGAGAAAGCCAGCTTTTCGCACTGCTGACAAAGCGACCTTGCGTTTTTGCACTCAGTTGACGGGCCGCTTCACCGATAACCGCGCTATCACCTGACGGTGAAAAGGCAAGATCCGCTGCGGATAATTCCCCCTTAGCAGGGTGATAGCGTACTGAAGGCAGTAAAGAGCGACTAGCGACTTCACCTAATGCGACTAATTGCTCTATCTCAAAAATTTGGATAGCGGCATTTTTTTGTTTAGTTTTTGCATAAGCGACAACGGTATGCGTTGTGCCTAAGTCGATTC
>WTCM01000061.1 GCA_013138595.1 Methyloprofundus sp.
TCATACTCACAATAGTTGCAATTAATACCGTTCATTGGCCTGCCGAATGGAACACCTTAGCTGAGCTTTGGCAAGGCTATGCGATTAGCGATAAAGGTCATGGTAATTTTAAATTGCCACTGCTTTACCTAATAATGTTTATACCACTGCTGTTTAATGGAGCAGGAAAATGGAGTTTAGATTATGTCTTAACTCAATATAGGCAGAACTAAACACATAAAGATAACAATGAAAAAATTAGGTTTATTGATAATCATTTTAATGCTCTCAGCAACTGCTTGGGGCTATTTTAAGGCTAAGCCAAACACTGCTATTGAAAAACTCACCTTAACAGGCTCTAGCACAGTAGCACCTTTAGCGGCTGAAATAGCTAAACGCTTTGAAAGCTTATATCCCAATGTACGAGTCGATGTACAAACGGGCGGTTCTTCGCGAGGTATAAACGATACTCGCTCAGGACTAGCTAATATCGGTATGGCATCACGTGCACTCAAAAAAAATGAGTCTGAGTTGTTTAGCTATACCATTGCTTTAGATGGAATCAGCATCATTATTCATCAGGCTAACCCTGTCATCTCACTGGATAAACAACAAATTATCGACATCTACACGGGTAAAATTGTTAACTGGCAAGATGTGGGCGGTAACGATGCCCCGATTACTGTGGTGAATAAAGCAGCAGGTCGTTCGACTTTGGAATTATTTCTGCATTATTTCGGTTTAAAAAATACCCAAGTAAAACCGCATGTGGTCATTGGCGATAATCAGCAAGGGATTAAAACCGTTTCAGGAAATCCTAATGCCATCGGCTATGTATCAGTAGGATCCGCTGAATATGAAGCAACACATAATGTTCCGATTAAACTTCTACCGCTGGAGGGTATTACAGCCTCCGTTGAAAATGTACGTCAGCGAAATTTTCCTTTATCCAGGCCCTTAAATCTGATTACACGAGAAGCAGCCACGGGGATCGCTAAAACTTTTATTGAATTTGCACGTTCCACTCAAGTCAATGACCTTATTGAGGCACAATATTTTGTCCCTGTCGAAAACTGATCAACAGCTTTCTTTATTGCTAAGGCTATGCGCGCTTATCTCAGCACTGCTTGTCGCTTTGATTTTAGGTTTTTTACTCAGCGAATCCTTACCGATTTTGCAGCGGGTATCGATTTTAAACTTTATGAATGATCCCTCTTGGCATCCAGTGCAAGGTTTATACAATATAACCCCCATGCTCTCAGCGACATTACTGTCTACGCTGGGTGCGTTGTTACTGGCAACGCCTCTTGGTATTGCTTCCGCGCTATTCAGTCGTTATTATGCGCCGCCTTTACTCGCTGCTTGGTATAGGCGTTTGATTGAATTACTTGCAGGTATCCCTTCAGTGGTTTATGGCTTATGGGGGTTGACCACCTTAGCCCCTTTAGTGGCTCAGATACATCCTCCTGGTGTTAGCTTGCTAACGGCTATTTTAGTACTTGCATTAATGATACTGCCAACCGTGGCATTAACGGTGGATGCTGCTCTGCTAGCGGTTCCTGCCGCTTACCACAGCAGTGCCGCAGCACTCGGCTTGTCACGCTGGGCGACGATCAGAAGTGTTATCATCCCAGCCGCACACTCTGGTATTAGATCGGGCATTATGCTCGCCGCTGGGCGGGCGATAGGTGAAACTATGGCTGTACTAATGGTTGCTGGAAATGTCGTACAACACCCCCATAGCTTGTTTGATTCAGTGCGTACCCTAACCGCCAATATTGCTTTGGAAATGTCTTATGCCATGGGTGACCATCGAGTAGCACTTTTTGTTTCAGGTTTAGCCTTAATGCTGATGATTTTACTTTTAGTGAGTATGTCTGAACTTTTTAAACGGAAAGAAGTCTATGTCTAAAAATAATTTGGCAACCTTATTGATATCGTGTTCTGCTTTGTTGGTTTCGAGTATATTTGTCTTTCTTTTGGCAGATATTATTACCCATGGCTTAGCTGGACTCTCTTGGTCATTTCTTATCGAAGCACCCAAAAATGCTGGGCGTTCAGGGGGGATCGGTGCAATTATCGTATCTACCTTTTTAATTCTGCTGCTTGCTATTGCAATAGCCGCACCTTTAGGTCTGGCAACAGCGGTACTGCTCACTGAATTCACCCCACAAAACAGTACTTTTTCCCGCTTTGTAGAACATAGCCTAGATATATTGGCAAGCGTTCCTTCTATCGTCTTTGGCTTATTCGGCAATGCTTTCTTTTGCATTTATTTAGGGCTGGGATTTTCCATACTTTCGGGCGGGCTCACACTGGCCTGCATGGTATTGCCCATTCTGATCCGTACCGCAACCGAAGGCTTACGATTACCGTCTCTCAGCTGCTGCTCTGGGCATGACGCGCAGTGCAGCCTTAGTACATCTGCTATTACCCACTGCCACGCCTGCTCTTATTGCAGGTTTAATGCTAGGTATTGGGCGAGCTGGCGCAGAAACAGCCGCATTGATTTTTACCAGTGGCTATGTTGATCGAATGCCTGACTCATTACTTGATTCAGGCCGTGCTTTATCGGTTCATATATACGACCTATCCATGAATGTTGCAGGCGGTGATACAAATGCTAATGCAACGGCTCTAGTATTAATCAGCCTTTTATTTATAATCAACAGTGTTTCCATCAGCCTCGCTAATCACTGGATGCACAGGAGAATTATCAGCTTATGAAGCCCTTATTACTTAACCCAGCTCCCGCTGAAAACAAAAGCCCAGAGAACAGTTATACTTTAGGCCCATTACAAAGCGGCCCTCCTTGCTGTGAACCGAAAACACTGCTGAGTGTAAAAAACCTATCACTACACTACGGAGATAAGCCCGCACTAAAAAATATTTCCTTGGATATATATGAGGGCTGTATTACCGCATTAATAGGCCCTTCTGGATGTGGAAAAACCAGTTTCCTATCCGCATTAAACCGCTTAACCGATATGATTCCTAATTGCCATGTCACGGGTAATATTCATTTTAATGATATTGATTTACGTGCCCCTAATTTGGACTTATTAACTTTACGCCGCGATATTGGTATGATTTTTCAAAAACCTGTTCCTTTTCCTTTATCGATCCGACGCAATATTGAACTGCCTCTGCGTGAGCATGGCATCAATAAAAAAAGTGAATTAAACGCGACTATGCAGCAAGTTTTACAAGATGTCGGTTTATGGGAGGAAGTTAAAGATCGCCTCGATTCTCCTGCACAAGCGTTATCGGGTGGGCAACAACAACGTCTATGTATAGCCAGAGCATTAGCGTTAAAACCCAAGGTTTTATTAATGGATGAGCCTTGTAGCGCACTGGATCCCATTTCTTCTGCTGTTGTGGAGGATCTTATCAAACGTCTACAAGGTCGTTATACGATCATTATCGTTACGCATAATTTAGCTCAGGCAAAACGTATTGCAAATTATGCAGGTTTTTTCTGGGTCAGCGAACGGGCTGGCTGCCTCATTGAATTTGGGCAATGTAAACAGATTTTTGAATCGCCCACACATGAATTAACAGCAGCATATGTTAATGGTAGCCGAGGGTAGTTAAGGCTAATTAAAATAAATTGAAAAATATTTGTAAGGAATCTTCTAATCATACGACATTCATAAGAATTATTTAAGTTTAATAATTACATCATACGAATTTTAGTAATTCAGGTATTTTTATGCACACAGAAGTGTGTTTATTTAATAAGGTGCGAGGGTTTAATAATATCCGAAAGTATGGCGCAGGATTTTTGCTTCACAGGCGTGCTAGGAAATCAGGCGCATAGCAGGCTACACAACTGTTTTTCTAGTGGGGCTGTGAAGCAAAAAGACCAGTCAAACTCGGGGATTATTGAATTCTCGCTCCTAAATAGGGATTTGAGATGAATATGCCTCCTTCTTTTAGCCCACTACCCACGCTTGATGATGAACAAAAACAGGCATTAAAAAATTGGCAGGCATTGGGTTTTCCTGAACATAGTTTGCCTGCTATTTATTCTTTTAGCAGTACTATCTTGGATCTACCTAAAGTTTATTTAAAGGATGAAAATGGAGATATTGTGCAAAAAATTTCAGCTGAAATGGCTTTGATTCCAAATCAACAAACTTTACAGTTTGAATTGACTGACTTTCATGAAATTGATGAGTCAGAAGAACAAGAGCACATGCATCAATAATGATTATATCTTGTAAGGATAATGCATGAAATAAAGTCAACAACGATTAAATTGGAAGCAGGGGCTATAGAGTTACCCCTGTTTCCAAACTTAATAAGTCATTATTTTTCAAAAAAATAGACGATTTAACTTGCCTGAATTCGTATAATAAGTGCATAACCCTCTGGAAGTAATCGCTAATACAAGCATGAGTTGAAAAAAGATATTCACACTCGTTTCAAGGTTGTTAAAGGATTATAAAAGTTAAGGTCTATAGCGGCTAACTCTGCTTCTGGATGCTGTGTTTCCATTACTTTTTTGAGACCATCTTCAGCTGTTTTTCTGGTATAAATAATAAGCAAATAGCCACCTGACTCTAAGTCTTCATGAAATAAAGCGATTTTTTTATTTTCTGTAGCGATTCCAACTAAACCACCTTCCCAGGAACCGAATAAGGTAAAAAATAGGGTAATCGCATAATAAGCAATATTAGGTATATCTGAACCAAACAGTTCTGTGATATTGACCAACCCAGCGGCAATTAATCCAACAGCAAATCCAGCTATTGCGCCAAGAAGACCAAAACGCAAAAGATCTAGTTGTTCCAGATAATTCCTTACTGTTTAATTTGTTAATACGCCCGTACAACTTGATCCTTGTCCAGCCGTACAACCATAGCAATGATCGGCAACGCTAATAGCCATTGCTTCTGGCATTTTCTTTAGCAATTGGCTGAGGTGAGTGCTATTAGCTGTTAGCGGCATATCCAGCATTTGATTAAAATCACAATCATAAACATAACCTTGCCAGTCCACGCTTAAGAGACTTTTACACATCAGCTGCTCAAGGTTTTCTGGCTGATAAGATTGTTTCAATAAATTCATATTGTTCAGGTAATGGCTCAGGTAAATTCAGTAACGCATCACGTAGAGGGAGTAAATCACTCACTTCATCGACATCTTGTAAAAGTGCCAAAGCTTTAAGCTCTCCAAGTCGTTCGATTTTATTGAAAAATTGAGTGCCAGTATCGGCCGCACTGTAAACAACATCTGTCCATAAACTGTGCGGAACAGGACAGTTGCCACCAAACACCCAAAAACCACCATCAACACTGGGACCAAAAACGAGTCGTGCTTGATCTTCATGGCATAACCAACTCGCTGCGTTAAGAAGCTCTGTCGGGGTCATCTGTGGAATATCAGCACCGACAAGAATAACAAAATCATGTTCGCTTAATAGTGTTTGATATATATGTGCCATGCGCCCCCCTAAACCACCCTCTCCTTGCCATAAACAAGGCATATCATCCCAATAGTGATGGTTTAATGCAGACTCTTCAGCTACTGCATAATAACTTTTAACATCAGCCTGCAAACTTAATGATTGAGCAACGGAAGAAACGGATTGAGAGGAAACAAGATGAAAAGCTTCAGCCGCCTCTTTTCCTAGAGTTGCAGCTAGGCGTGTTTTAACAGGTGACAACCCTGGCGTTTTAACAAAAACAGCTATTGCACCACTCACAATTCTTTAAGTAGAGGCTGCCAAGCATTGTCATCAGGACCGACAGGAATAATAATACTCAATTTGTTAATAGGTTTCATCATTAACAACATGCAGCAGCTGGCTCTAGCGATAAGCGGGCATTTTCTGGTGCGCAATCAAATAACCCAAAGTGTGTCGACTTATCACCTAAAAAATCAAAATGCTCAGCATAGCGACTGCTAGCCAACATATCATAAGTATTGCCACACACACGCAATGACTTATCTCTTTCAAAGTGGTGGTGATCATCTAAATCGAAAGCATGCAGGTGCTCAGCAATAGTGCCTTTATAGGTAGCTAGCGGCCCAAAATCTTCGCAACGATCTTCTAAAGGGATTTTAAAGGCTCGAATGGTAACGGAACGAAACTTGACCATACCGATTTTGGCTTCTACTTCTGGATCTTCCAATGCAATGGGACTTTCTTTGACTACTCGAACGTCAGGGCAGCCTAACTTTTGCATAATACGGCGAAAGTCTTCCCAATACAAAGCACCGCCTAAACATTCACCTAGCAAAACGGGTTCTATTTTAAGTGCTTCTGGAATTCGTCTATCGGCATAAACATCAGAAAAGTAAATTTCTCCTCCTGGCTTCAACACCCGAAAAATTTCCGCTAAAACTTTTTCTTTATCTGGAGATAAATTAATCACACAGTTTGATACCACAAGATCAATAGAATTATCAGCAATTCCTGCTGCCGCCAAGTCCTCCATGTAGCCTTGTTTAAATTCGACATTAGAACTCGCATAAGCATATCGCTCTGTATGCCAGTCACAATATTCTTTAGCCACAGCTAATTGCTCTTCAGTCATATCAATACCAATAACATGACCTGACTCACCCACCAACCGAGATAATAAATAACAATCTCGCCCCGTACCACAGCCAAGGTCTAAAACCGTAGCCCCTTGCAAAGCGGGTGGTAAAGGTGTTCCACAGCCGTAATAACGAGCAATAACTTCAGGGTGCAAGTCCGCTAATAAAGGACGCAAGTGCACAGGAACAGAGTCTAAGGTACAGCAAGCATTGGTTTTTAAATCCTGACTGGACTGTAAGACTTGGCCATAATAGTTTTGTACTGATTCACTAATTGTTGTATCGTTCATCTAAGTTTCCTAAAAAATAAAATACGCTCTTAGGAGCGAGAATTCAATAATACCCGAGCCTGACTGGGCTAATGACGTATTTGAATTAAAGATGAGTCGTAAAAAGACAGGGTTCCCTACAAGTGAACTAAAATTATTTAAATAACAATACAATGACAGTGATTAGAGTGCTGATATATCCAATATATTTTGTATTTTTTATCCAAATATGTAAAAGCCAAAAAATGAAAGAAAAAGCGAGCCCCCAAAATAAAAAAAGAACCACGCCTTTATCGTAAATACTTCCATAGCTTACAAATTCAATGAGTGCAATAACAATAGGAAGCGTACAAAGCGTTATATAAAGCCCCTTAGTTATCCATAACAATACAGTTTTAGTGAAAAGGAATAATTTAACGTTTTTCTCCTTTTTATTAAGCTAATTAGGACTTCTTAGCCTAGCTATTTAAACGGCTAAGTCACCCGCTTTTTCAGAGAGAAGGCTGCCGCCATCCTCACCCGATACAGTCGACCAAAGGTGCGGTAAGTTTAAACCTGTTAGCCACTCAGCCCCTTTTTCTTCCATCAGCATAGCAATGGTTGAGGCACTGCCAGCGACGACACAAAAATCACCTACGACACTAACGGATGACAGATAACGAACAGGCCAGCCCGTTTTAGGGTTTAGTACATGACTATAGCGAATCCCATCCACTAGAATGTAGCGTTCGTAATCACCGCTACTGGCTAATGCTCCCTGTGTCAGCGAGAATGTTTGCAAGATAGCATTCGCTTTACGCGGATGCCGAATACCTACTTTCCATGGGCTTCCATCGGCTTGAGGGCCAATAATTTTTATATCTCCACCGAGGTTAATAATGCCATGATGAATACCTGCTTCAATACACAGTGATGCCGCTCTATCGACCGCGTATTCTTTTACGATGCCACCAAAATCAATTTCCATGCCGAGTATAGAAAACTCCAGTACTGGCGGATTCCAGTCCAGCTTATCCCAGCCAATCTGCTGCAATAATTGTTCTATACTGCTTTGAGCGGGTATCTTGCCACTGTCGAAGTGCCAAGCCTGACGCAGTTTTCCAGAAGTAATATCAAATAACCCACCGCTTTGCTGATAACAAGTTGCTGCATAATTTAATAACCCTGCCGTTTCAGCATCCACGCTAATCTTTTTACCCATCGCTGCATGATGATTAATCGTCGATAAAAAACTGTCTTTACGATACCTAGAATATAATGCTTCCAGACGATTCACATCACTGATAACGCTGTTTGAAACTTGTCTAGCATGGTTTTCACTTGCTGCATATAGCTGGATCTCACAAGGTGTACCCATTGCCTTGAATTTAAAATTAAAATACTGCATAAGCATTGATTAAGTGAAATTAAAAAGCATAACTCCAAGAAGCCGTTAAGGCTCCTTGACGTTGAATTTGATAACCATTAACATTATCGACTATCGGCTGTAACCATTCAAAAGCAAAGGAGTTACCCACTAAACTGCCACTGGGAATAGAGGCATTTACACCAAAACCAATATCACCAAAATGCCCTCCATGATTAGCGGGAAAATCCATTGGTCCTACGCGGCCACTAAAGGTATTAAAGTCCCCTTTGATGGCACTTTGAGTGCTGTAAATTCCACGAATTGACCCTGAAAGCCAACTGGTTATTTTATAAGCTCCCCAGACACTGGTTTGCAGTTCATTACCAAGGCGGTATCCTGACTCATTTTCACTTTGCATACGCACCTCAGCTTTAAGCTGTGCCCCCCATGACCAATCATTGTATGCGCCAGTATAGGTAAGATTAGGCAGAAAATCCCACGTTCCACTGCCTAGTTGCATGGCAAAATGCACAATACTGCCATTCTCGCGCGCTATTCTTCTAAATTCCAAATCGACATCCCCTGTGGGCGCACTCACTCCCAGCCCCAAATGCAAGTGATGCCCTGACTGATCAACGAGTTTAAATAATGAACTGATAATCGTATCACCCACGCCGCCCGTCGTATGCCCACCAATACCAGTGTGTTCATGCACACCATCAACAGGTGGGGGACGGCCATCCAGCTCTCTTAAGTTCATTTCCATATCGATAAAGGTCGGCATAATCATTAAGTTCAACCAGTCAGTCGGTGCATACATAATATTAACCATATGCATATTCATTTCCATATAGGGTTGTATAAATCGACACTGTGTTTCATCACTACAGCCATTATTAACAACGGCTTGATCGCTCACGCTCTCCGTACCGTGTAATACACCCCCTGCTTTACGACCATACATATATCGATAACCCACCATTATATCGTTCGCTTTAGGCAGCATATGACTATACATCACACCTGCAGGGGCGGTGTGACCACTATGTTGCGCATGAGCATCATGCTCAGCGTGGCTATCATAGCCTCCAAGCGCATTGATATCGACAATAACGGCTGCATTGGCTGAATAAGAGTCAAAGTTTGCATAATTATTCTCTCCACCCCCGCCTAGCTTTAAAGAGCCTGCATGATTGTAATAGTTAAAGGCTCCTTGAATAGTCAGCCCTCTAGTGAGTTGTTTGGAAAGGGTAAAACCCGCACTGATAGTGCCATAGCCTGATAAGCGATGGTCACTAGAGAAATTATCTGGCAATAACTCAGGGTTAAAAGGCGCCGTTTTATTCTTAATATTGAGTACACTTTCATCCACTATTTCACCATTTGAATCAACTAAGTTAAAGTGCTCATCGCGAAAATATTCCACGCCACTTTCTGGGTCACTGGCATCAATCCATATTTCTCTTCCTTGTTCATCCACTGCATTTTTACTAAAAGCTTGTTCAGAAGTCAGATAAGGCTGGTAAAAATTGGCAGAATTTTGTGAATAGTAGCGAAAATTGGGGGTTAATGTCCAGCCACGTCCCAAGGGCTGCACCCATTCTGCATCAAAGGTATGCGCATCAACTCCCCAGTCATCATGAGAATATTGGTAGCCCAGATGGACAGCGGCATTGAGTGGGTCAATATATTGTACTAATTTAGTCGATAAAGAAACTTGATTACGTTTATCAGGTCGCTGTTCTAAAAATGCCCGCACATCGCCAACAATAGGAACCTCTGGGTTTGGTGAAATAGTTTCAGGATCAATAAACACGATTGCGGTGGTTTTATAGGGGTTTTCCATAAACCCTGAGCTATGAATATAACCCAGATTAATATCTATAAATGCCGTTTTATTCAGAATCTGAGTAAGTCCAATATTGGTCGACCAATCCTGTTTATTACCCTGTAAAATTTCTGAACCGCCGCGAAACTCAATTTGATCCGCATAGGCGGTCTTGGTGATATAGGGCGCAGCATCATGGTCAATAATTGCCTGAGTTTCGCTCCAGTTATAACTTAAGCCTGCTTTGAGAGTCGTCAAACCTTCATTCAGGTTCCAAAGCCCTCCCATACTTCCATAGTAAGAGTGATAGTCATTTTCCAGCGATAAGCCGCCACCCAAATTAATAGTTGCCGCATCCCACTCATAGGCGAGATTGAAATCAGCTTGTTTACGTGTTTCTGGTGATGCCGAAGAAAGCACATGAACCAATTGTGTATTAGTGCCTAGAATTTCACCTGTGATGGGGTCTTGCTCTAAAGGAGTCAATTCATGATTCATCAGCATTCGACTATTAATAATAGGCGAAGCCCCCACGACAGTAACCCCTTCATCGCTATTTTCGAATACTGGGTTATTCCCCCCCGCCACTAAAGGCGATGTTGTCACAGGTGTTGCCCCAGACCAAGTATCTTGGGTGTAATCGAATGCAAATTTTATCCGATCCTTCAAGCTTACTTGTGAACTGAGATGGAAGGTATCAGCACTAATCGTCGTGCGCGTATTAGGGACATTATACAACTCACGTTCACCTTCCTTGTAAAAGCTATACTGCATACTCACCGTATCTTCACTCACCGCTTTGCTAGGCATTAAAAGTAAGCCAGGCAAAAGTAGTGCGGCAGAGGTTAATGCTTGTAACGCGCTGGTAGCAGAGCTATCCGTAACGGATAAACTCGCTTGCCGATCAGTAATGTTCTCTGACTGGCTAGGAACACAGACTTTTATTTGAGCGATTTTATGATTAATAACACCCACAGCCACCGCCTCCAGATGATGCATTACTCGCCGCCCCTGCTTCACGGCTACCATAATGATGCGCACGATTTTTACTTTGTAGTGGGTGTGGATCTAAAGCCATTTGAGGTTTAGCTAAATGACCTCGCTCCCAAGGTTTAACAGCCGAACAATTGAGTAGCATCATGCAACTAAAAAACAAGAGTATTTTTTTTACTTTCATACTGAGATAAGCCTCAAAGCACTGATTCTGAGAGTAATTGCTTTACCTTTTCCTGCAAGGCTTGCGTTTCACCTGCACGAAACCCTAAGTGAATATGACGAATAACCCCTTTTCGGTCAATAAGGTAGGAAGCAGGCATTGCAGCAACACCCATATTTTCTGCGCATTGCTTAGTCAAGTCACTGGCAATGGTGAATTCAGCGGGGTACTGAGTTAAAAACCTTTCTGCATCGGCAATAGATTCATCCAGGTTGATGCCCACCACTTGTAAACCTGCATCATGGTATTGCTGGTGTAATTTATTTAAGAAAGGAAAAGACTTTGCACAGGGTGGACACCAAGAAGCCCAAAAATCCAAGTACACTACTTTTCCCGCGAATTTATCCATCAGAATGGGCTGATCGCTGTTGCTTAGTTGGCTTATCGAACAGGCACTTAGCGGCTGCCCCACTTCTGCGGCTTGAAGGGGAGGCATACTCAGTAGCCCTAGTAGGGTCAATAATAACTTTCGTTGCGAGTTCATAATCAATTATTGAAACTGGCGTAAAGTAATATCAGTCCCTGTATGCGTATGATCCTCAGTCATACAGTGCCAGATGACATCAAACTTTCTCGCTCCAGCATCGGTTTTATTGACTATCATCTGGTAAACACCTGGACCTGCATTAAGTTGTACACCTTCACTATAATCAGCATCACCTGAAATGGTATCAGTATCACTGATCGCTTTAAGACCTTTGTAAAGTTGAATACTAATCAATAAGCCTTCTTCAGGTTCAGACAAGTCTTTTATTTGAGTAAACAACCCTTCTGGCTCACCATTACCATCATCAAAACAGGAAACTGCAGCCAGTACTGTGGCATTCGCATTCGCATGATTAGCATCTGTAGTGGCACCTGCACTATGTGCAAAGCTATTTGTGCTAAATGCAGCACTGACTATTAATAAGACTGCATTGAGTCGTGATTTTTGGTTTGGAATTAAATTCATAGAAATAACCTTTGTTATGTTTACACGTCCATGTACTTAAAATAGATAGTACCAATCTTTATAGTTTGCTTGTTTCTATCGGACTAGCTATATCAGCAAATTACTTGTTAAGATTGAAAAACCCCCTCCCCTTAAAATAAGGAAGGGAATACAATTTAAAGTATTTGAAACCTAGTCAAGAAGTTAGTTAGGCGATGGCCAGATTTGAACTCCATCAATGTTAACAGGCATATCACGATTCAATTGAGCGGCTGATGGTGTCACGACGACAGCTACCCCTTCACCACAAGACTCTGGCAAAGGGCTAGTACGATTTATAATCAGTGATGCAGGCGAGTTATAGCCATTCAGATCTTCTGTACCATCAAAATTAGAACCTACAGCAGGTGTCCACAACATAATATCCGCATCATTAAAACCAGCAATATTGGTTATTTTACAAATGTCAGCAATCGCAACAATTGCCTTAACACTTTTTGCACAAGAGGTTTCTGCTATAACAAATGAATTTGAACGAAAAGGTACCGCACCGATCAAACTACCTTGCCTTCCACCCGATCCAGCCCAGTAGCCTACAACATTACCCAATGGGTCTCTAATCTCTTCTTCTAATTCAAAGAGGTCTTTATTTTGTACTTTACGTATTGGGCTTCCCCAATTTTCTATAAAAGCACTCAGTGGCTGATCACTCACTTCTTCATTTACTGTAATGCTGGAATCCACACCATCAGGAAATACCAGTATAGTGGCTATAGTTGTCAGATCAACAGCTTGTGTATCTGGATTACGGCAGCCATGAGAAATAATCTGGTTATTGTAAACTCGAGTCCCTTCATCAATTGACGGTATCTGTAGTCGAGTATGTGCACTTGCCATTTGACTAGCGAGCAGAATGCTTGTTGTGATGATAGATAGGGGAATATTTTTAGCTTGCATTATTTTCATTTGTATACCTAGATAAAGTGAATTTAGAGCTTTTTATAAAAACTCATACTTTGAATATAACGCATTTATTATGCCAATATTAAAGTTAGAGTGATTATAAATACAATCGGGAATACACCATTAAAATCAAATAGTAATGCTTATCATAAACATTACTATATTATTTTATTTTAATGCTTTTGCTCTGTTTTTTAGAAAACTAGCACAATCTATCAATAATAAAATAGGGCAAATAACGTATTATTTTAGCTAAAAAAGTCAATACATACTGTAAGGCACTGATAGTATTAATTATGATCTATATCACGTATTAAAATAAAGTGACTTAACATAGTTTAATTAATGTTCCTTTGGAACAACATAAATTTGCGTTTCAGGATGAAATGCATACCAAGCGAACCAAAATGTTCTGACACTAACTAACTGTTTTCCCAGCTTATCAAAAGCTGTAGCACTTCGATGCTTACTGTCATAACGAACCGTTATGATGTGCCCCTTCACTGTATCCATAAACTCAGCAGGACTTTTTTCCAGTTCAACAAAAGGATAGGCTTTAAACTGCCCTTCCACTTCAAGCCCCAAGACTTCTTCTTTAGGGTGATACTGGCGACTCACTGAACTTAGTGGAAACATTGTTTGTGGACTTTTTAAGTAAGCCATATAAGGACTGTTGCTGTAATCACGTTCAAAACCAGTTTTAGTAGATAAAATCAAGGTATTGGGATATTTTGATTTCCAATCTTTCCAAGTTGTATGTAATACAGCTAGCCCAGTAAGACTCTGCCCTTTATAAGATCCACTAATTGCTTTCGTCATCAGTTGTGACCACAGCGATTGAGTTTGTCGGTCGTATAGCAGCACATCACTGTTATATAAAAGCCCCGATACTCCAAAAGTAAGCGCTTTACCATTAATCGCAGATAAAAATGCCATACCACTGCCACATAATGGGCAGAATGTAATGACTACGGGTTCGCCATTAAATGTATCATTCACAATTTCATGCCAATTAAGAATATTAATCGAATATGCTTTACTTATCCCTTTATAGTGAATGCCGATTACTGCAGCATCCTTATCTATAAAAATAGCTTTATCTGCTGGCACAAACTCAGGTTTATCAATAGCTGGAATGTCGTCTTTGCCTGGGCCACCACTTAGAATTTTATCGACTGGAATCAGCGCATGCTCAAGATTAAACCCATTTTTACTTTGTGCATAACACGTATTAGCCAAAAAAATCAGTAACGATAATGACACAAACATCACATTTTTAATCATTAATACCTCATCATATTCAAATAACTATTTACACCGTTTTAGCTATCAGTCGTACAAAGAAATAAATACTTACAAAAAATTTAAAATTAATTATATTTCACACTTTTTACTCAGAGACTATGAAAGTATTAAAAATAGTCCCCTCATTATCAAGGGAGGGCTAGGTAAGGTTTTATATTGATCATTTACTTTTAAAAACAACTCCTTTCTCTATCCCTGCTCTGATAAAGCTTTTAACAAGGCAACATAAATTTGATGACAGAAATCACGGGCTTCTTCAGAATTTGACTCCCACATTGATTTCCACTCTACGAAGGTGTCGCTCGATAAAGTAACGGGATAAAGTTGAACCAAACCAATATAATTGCTAACTTCATTTGATGAAACAGGCGAAGGTCCGTCATCAATGGAATAACGTACTCTGTACTCAGAGTTATTACACTCCAGCAAAGTTTCATGAAAAATACCGTTTAGTATGCGTTTTGCCCCCACCTCAGTTCCACTCATCTCTCCAACGGCTTCACACTGCTCAATCACAGGACTAGCCCACGACATATCATGGAAATTTTTAAGGGTCTCCCATACTTTTTCAATCGGTGCATGAACGATGATGGATTGGTAACACTGTGGCATGATGCCCCCTAAATAGATTAGTTATTGAATTATCATTCAATATTGAAAACTGGATCATAGCCTTTATTGAGCGTCTTACTGACTTTTTCAATCAGTTGGTTCAAGAGTCCTATTGTGACCCTGACCGTAAAGGCTGCTTGTTGATCAATACCTTATCTGAAATCCCCGTTAATGATGTAGAAATTAATACGCGGTTACAAGATATGTTCGCCGCAGTAGAACAAGAACTACAGCAGCTATTAATTGAAGCACAAATGATAGGTGACCTAGGTAAATATCAAAATCCAGAGACACTGGCTAAATTTTTAATCACAGGTATTTTTGGGCTACGTCTTTTCAACAAAACGCAGCCTGATTCTGATAGTCTTAAAGCGATTGTTAAGCACTTATTAGCTTCAGTTCAAGTTAATGACCCGTAAGTCACTTAGGAACGACCAAAAGAAATCTTTCGGAATCTTCCAAAAATCCCCTTGTCTATGTTGCAGAGGGCGAGCAACGTCACCTGGTCGGTCATCAGTTAATAAAGTACGTATAAGGTCTGAGCTTGTTGCTGGGCTGTTACGAAAGTATGCATGCCCAAGCTCTGAAACTTAGAAGTAAGCATTTAGCCCCTAGTACTAGTCTTTGAAAAAATGCTTATCTGTTCAAATGGCATATGATCGCCACTGTCTTTTCCGTGATAAATGGTGTTAATGACTCCTTTTTCATCGACTAGAAAATCTGCTGGCAATGTGGTCATTTTTCCCTTAATAGAAGAAGGTAAATAGCCTTTGAAAAACATCGCATACAATAAGGTTGGCATTCTTAAAAACATGCCTTTTAACATACCAAGCACGGAATATTTAATCGAAAATTGCTGGTAATACATGCCATTTTCATCAGCCAATATGGGAAAAGGGGCTGTATGCTTTTGCGTATATTTTTGCAAGTTTTCTAGTGACGAGTCAAAAACAGCAATAACCGTAAAGTCTTCATCAAAATCTTGCCAGCGAGAAATTAATTGATGTATTCTTAACTGACAAAAAGGACATGCCGCAAAGCGCATAAAGGAAATCATATATCGCTTTCCTTGTACTTGCTCCAGATTAAACTGACTACCATCAAGGGCAGGTAAACTAAGACTTTCTATTTTATCGCCTATTGTATAAGACATACGTTTTATCTCACTTTCATACATATTTAGTTAAAATATTGTCAATAATCGACTATGACAACTGCTCATCCAACCATTCATTAAGCTCAGTTACATCGCTGAAATGGTAACGCTCCATCACCTTTTTAGGTAATGACCAAAAATCAATAATGTCATCAGTAAATTGATTAACATTTAATTTATATTCTTTTAAAATTTCAATGGCTTGCAGTGCTCTTTCTTTACTGGCTTTGTCGTGACCAGACAATGAGCTTGTCGCTAGTATTCCAGTTTCTATCGCTGTAAAATAAGTAGCCTTGTATTGTTGTATTAATGACATCATCTTTATTACCTTTTTTAAAAAGTTACGTGAATATGTCGAAGCAATAAACTAAACCTTACAAAAATATTTTCATAAAAATAGCCCTCTCTCTTATTATACGAATTCAGGTTTTTTAATACATACCACGTAAAAATAATTGATTCAATAAAGTTCACTCCATAGAAGAAAATAAAAGAAAATTTTTAGCTAAAGAGAACAATGGTAAGTAAGGTTTACTTTTAAAAAGCGACTGAGTTATTAACTAATATTTTTTACAAACATACGCTTTGGCGCAATTACCCTGTGATTGGGCATATGCGTTGGTTAATGGAAGATATGCACCCAATGATTCAGCAGTATTTTATCGAGCCTGATACGGATGGCGCACCAATCAATCGAATTTTGCGCTCTGTTGTTTATCAACGCTCAAAAAAGAGCATGGATACCGTGCCTTATGGCACTAAATTTAACGTTTATCGAGTGGGTTATGAGTGGATAGGACATTCCTTGGCAGCCAAAAATTTGGATGATATTAATCTGGGCTTACGTGTCTGGGTGGGTGATCCTGATTGCAAACAGCCCTATCACGCCAGTTTACTAAATATATCTGCCATGAGTTTTGGTGCCTTAAGTAGTCATGCGATTATGGCTTTAAATGGCGGCGCAAAATTGGGTAATTTTGCACATAACACAGGTGAAGGCGGCATTAGCTCCTATCACTTAAAATATGCGGGTGATTTAATCTGGCAGATAGGGACGGGATATTTTGGTTGCCGAACAGTCAGCGGTGGATTTAATAAAAAACTGTTTGCTGAAAAGGCCATACTCCCTAGCGTCAAAATGATCGAAGTTAAATTATCTCAGGGCGCTAAACCTGGGCATGGTCGTGTCTTACCTGCCTGTAAAAATACACCAGAAATCGCGGAAACAAGAGGTGTTGAAGCTTATACACAGATTAATTCTCCTGCCACACATTCGACTTTTTCCACACCGATTGAATTGCTGGCCTTTATTCAGCAATTGCGCGACAGGTATCACTACGCAAGAGTCTGCATTAGTCAAAGGCTCGCTGGGTATTTCAGTTTTTTACTGGCATTCATGTCTTGCCATTATCAGAGTCCCAGTCTGTTGTTTTAAATATGAATTCTCATCATATTTTATTATTATCTCACCTCGGTAAAAACATGAGACATTATATTTAGGAAGCGGAGTGTGGGTGATTAATAAGGTTGAAGTTGAATTGGATATTCATGCTTAACCACTCAGCCTTCCTTCTCTTACAAACCTTCCCAAGGCGTATACAAGCCTACCACATCAACACCGAATAAATCTAAAACACGCCCTACACCTTCATCCACCATTGCGGCAATGGAATTAGATTTATTATAAAAAGCAGGCATGGGCGGAAAAATAATACCCCCCATTTCTGTGACACTCGCCATATTACGAATATGCGCTAAATTCAAGGGTGTTTCACGCGGCATAATCACCACTCGCCTACGCTCTTTTAAAGCCACATCAGCAGAGCGAGTAATTAAGTTATCGCCAAAGCCATGTGCAATCGCTGCTAAGGTTTTCATTGAGCAAGGCGCTACCACCACACCCTCGGTTTTAAAGGAGCCACTGGCGATAGCGGAGGCAATATCATTAATACCATGGGTGACATCCGCCAAGGCATATAGCTCGCTACGCTCCATTTCTAGCTCATATTTTAAATTCACTAGCCCTGCGCTAGAGATCACTAAATGCGACTCCCACTCATCTTGCTGCTGCAGAACTTGTAACATTCTGACACCGTATATCGCACCGGTCGCGCCAGTCATTGAAATAACCAGACGTTTCTTTTGTTGCTTCACTTATAGCCTCTCTGCCATTTTGTCACAGGCATCCACTAGAAAATGAATCATTTCATCTCCTTGCGCAATATGTCCTGACTTTTCTAATATATGAAATTCAGCCTTGGGCAAAGCCTCGGATAAACTAATCGCCGCCTCTAAAGGACAGACAAAATCATAACGACCATGAATAATGATTGTGGGAATATCTTGTAAACACTCACAATTTTCTAACACTTGGTTTTCAGTTATAAAGTAATGATTACGCGCATAGTGTAATTCCATTTTTGCATGCTCGACCATTTTCTGAGTAATATGCTCTACTTGCCCTCTAGGCTTATAGTGACTCCCTGTCCCGACTCGCGTATTCCATTGCCGCCATGCACGCGTCACACGCCTAACACTGACTTCATCATCGCCCCATAAAGCTGTAAATAAAAGGTCTATATTCGGCTCAGGCAAACTATCCAGTAATTCTTGATATTCGACAGGGTAAATCCGATTGACTCCCTCTCTAATAAACCAGTCTAAATCTTTTTGACGCGCCAAAAATACTCCGCGAATAATCAACCCTGCTACCGCACTGGTGTATTTCTGAGCATACAGCAAGCCTAAAGTAGAGCCCCATGAGCCGCTAAAAACTAGCCATTTTTTAATGCTGAGATATAAGCGAATCCGCTCAAGATCAATAATTAGATCTTGAGTAGTATTATCCTCTAGCTCACCATAAGGCAATGACAGACCACTTCCGCGCTGATCAAATAAAATAATATGGTAAATTTTAGGGTCAAAAAAACTACGGTGCCATGGCCTTGTTCCTGAGCAAGGGCCGCCATGTAAAAAAACCACAGGAATCCCTTTAGGATTTCCCGATTGCTCGACATAAACTTTATGGTCACTACGTGTGTTTAAAAAAAAAGTATTAAACGGTTCAATCTCAGGGTAAAACGATTTCATTATTCTCTAGTCCCTTATGTATTTACGATAGCTATCTTCATTAAAACTCCACACCTTGAGTCGCTTTAATACCTTGCCCATAAGCATGTTTAATTTTTGTCATTTCCGTCACCGTATTGGCAACTTCTATCACTTCAGGAGCGGCATTGCGCCCTGTTAATACTAAATGCATCCACGGAGGTTTTTGCTCGCTGATAAAATCCGCTACTTCTTGCCCTGAAATCCACTGATAACCACAGCAATAATTAATTTCATCCAGCAACACGAAATCATACTCTCCAGAAAGAATTTTTTGCTGACTGAATTCCCAAATTTCACGACTGGTTTTAATATCTTGCTCTGGATTTTTAGTATCCCAAGTAAAGCCATCACCTAATACATGCCATTCTATATTATCAAAGCGCTCAGCGGCTTTTTGCTCGCCTGTCTGCCATTTACCTTTAATATATTGAATCACACAGACTTTCATGCCCCAGCCTGCAGCACGAAAAACCATACCAAATGCACTAGAGGACTTGCCTTTCCCCTCTCCTGTATGAACTAAAACAATCCCTACGCGATTTTCTCTTGCTTTCATTTAATTTTCTTAATCTAGCCATGCTGAAATAACCTCAGGTGCACTGGCAAAATACCAGTGTACATACGAGGCACGTAAATTTTTATAGCGTATTCCTTGGTCGCCCCTGCTAAGCTGGAAACATGGTTCTAATGAGCTTTCAGTCACTCGTGTTGAATGATGAAACTCATGTCCACGCAAACCTGACTGCTCTTCTCGATAACCTAGTGAGGCCAGCTTTGTTTGCATGACCGACTGATAAGGCAGTATATTTGCCATCGCCCACGATTTGCCTGCATGATCCAGCAAAGACTCACCTAATAGCATTGCTCCACCACATTCGGCTAACACAGCTTTACCACTGGCTATAAACTCGCGTAATGAAGCCCATGTATTTGATTGACTTAATGACTCGGCAAAAAGCTCGGGGTAGCCACCTGGTAACCATAAAGCATCCGCATTAACAGGCACAGCTTCTCCCGCAATTGGCGAGAAAAACAGTAGCTCAGCTCCTTGTTGCTGTAGGAATTCTAAATTAGCGGGATAAATAAAACAACAGGCCGCATCTTGAGCAATTGCAATTTTTTTATTTTTCAGCAAGTTGCTTGCCGGCTTAGGCAGCTTAGGCAAAGAGGGAGCGGCAAAGAAGGCAAGTAAATTATCGACTTCACTGTGAAAGAAAGGCAAAAAATCAGGTAATTGAACTTCCGCAGGTTGTACTAAACCTAAATGCCGTTCTGGTAAAACAGCTGCCAGTTTTTCCATCCATGCAATTAAAGGAGGCTGCTGATACTGCTGTAAAGCATCGGCTAATAACTTAGCATGATGTTGACTTCCCACACGATTTGCAATCACCCCAGCAATCACTACGC
>WTCM01000058.1 GCA_013138595.1 Methyloprofundus sp.
TCACGTAAGTCATTGATATGAATGCCGTACATTTTTAAAACCTCTTCACCTGCCTGGCTTAGGTATAAATCGACATTATCTAAAGTTAGCATCAGTTCTATGCATTCTTCTATATAATGCCCTGAGCCGGTAACGGCCCATGCAATGCGCGGAGAGGTCATTAATATTTATTGTGGTTTAATTAAGTTAACTACTTATTATATACTTTGCCATGTATCCTTGGCAGATTTCTTGGTAAAAAGACTTTTTTTGGAGTAAATATTCTTATGTTTAATAATTTAACCGACCCGCTTATTATGGGAATTCTTAATGTAACGCCTGATAGTTTTTCTGATGGGGGAAAGTATACCGGAATTGAAAGTGCTTTAGCACAGGCTAAAAGCATGATTTCAGAGGGGGTTAATATTATAGATATCGGGGGTGAGTCAACCCGGCCAGGTGCTGAATCTGTTTCGGCAGCAGAGCAGATTAAACGTGTGGTTCCGGTAATTAAGGCCATACGCCAGGAATTATCAGAGACTATCCCTATTAGTATAGATACGACAGCGAGTGAAGTCGCAGCCGCTGCTTTAGCGGCAGGGGCAAGCTTGATTAATGATATTTCCGCAGGCAGGCATGATGAGGAGATTTTATCGCTGGCTGCAGAAAAAAATGTAGCGATTATTTTGATGCATATTCAAGGGCAGCCTAAAGATATGCAGCAGGCTCCACGTTATGAAAATGTTGTCGTCGAGGTATTAGCGCATCTGCAAGAGTGTATTGCAGCAGCTTTGGCAAGCGGAGTGGCAAAGCAGAATATCGCGATTGACCCGGGGATTGGTTTTGGTAAGCGAAAACAGGATAATCTGCAGTTATTGGCGCATTTGGATAAATTTGTTGCTACTGGTTATCCGGTTTTGCTGGGTACTAGCCGTAAACGCTTTATGGGCAGCTTGTGTGCAGTCTCTGAACCGGCTGAGTTAGTCAGTGCGACGGCAGCGACAACGGCCTTGGGAGTGATGCAGGGCGTGCAGATGTTTCGTGTGCATGATGTAAAAGAAAATAGACAGGCAGCGGATGTGGCCTGGGCGATTAAGCAGGCAAGTTGAGGTGGCGTACGAGTACTCAACTGCTACTCTTTGATAGCAATACTGTCATCTCGTTAACAGGCAATGGCCGACTAAAGAAATAGCCTTGAATAATGTCACATTTTCGTTTGTTTAAAAAAATTAGCTGGGTTTCATCTTCAACGCCTTCGGCAACAACTTTTTGACCTAGAGAGTGCCCCATATCAATAATTGCACAGGCAATTCTGGCATCTTTTGAATCACTGGTCATATCGCGTATAAAAGACTGGTCAATTTTAAGCACATCAATGGGGAACCTCTTTAAATAGGATAAAGAGGAATAGCCTGTACCAAAATCATCTAATGCTATTTTAATCCCCATTTTCTTTAGCCGTTTAAGCTGTAATTCAATTTTGTTAATATCACCAATCAACATAGATTCAGTAATTTCCAGCTCTAGGTTGCGGGCAGGTAGCTGTGCGTCAGATAAAGCATCTTCAACGCTTTGCATAAAGCCCTCATCCATAAATTGACGGGCTGAAACATTCACAGAAACCTGCTTGAGAGGCAAGCCATCATCCATCCAGGATTTAAGTTGTAAACAGGCAGTTTTAAGAATCCAGGCACCAATTTCAATGATTAGACCTGTTTCCTCTGCAATAGGAATAAAATGATCGGGCGGGATCATTTTATTGACACCATTGGAATTATAAAACCAGCGTATCAATACTTCAGCACCCCATAATTTTCTATTATGCGCTCTGTATTGTGGTTGATAGAAAAGTTGTAATTCATTTTTTGCCAGTGCTTTGCGCAAATTATTTTCCAGCGTTAGTTTATCCTGGTTTGCATCAGCAAATGCTGACTTATAATGTTTATAGTTATTGCGGCCTTTATTTTTGGCTTCGTACATAGCAATATCGGCATTTTTTAGCAGCATTGTAGAAGACTTACCGTCTTCGGGATAAATTGCAATACCTATACTTGCACCTATAAAGACCTCCGTGCGATTAATCACATGTACGTCTGATAAGGTTTTGATAATCTTGTCAGCAATAAGAGAGGAGGAGAACATGGCTTGTTCATGGGATTTTTCATGTAATAATAAAACCGCAAATTCATCACCACTAAAGCGAGCAACAATATCCTCTTTTCGAGTGGAAGATTTTAATCTTTTAGCTGTTTCCTTAAGAACCTCATCGCCTGCATCATGCCCTAGGGAATCATTAACGGATTTAAATTTATCAAGATCTATAAAAAAAATGACCACATGTAAGTCATGACGCTCTGCATAGGATATGACTTGCTCCATACGTTCCAGAAACATAACGCGATTAGGTAGGCCGGTTAAGTCATCATAATGAGCAATCTGTAAAATACGCTTTTCATTAAGTTTATATTGAGAAATATCAATCAGCGTTACAAAAAACTGGTTAAGTGAATTGGTTTTATTCCTTA
>WTCM01000013.1 GCA_013138595.1 Methyloprofundus sp.
TGCCCCATTTGCAAGCTTGCCACAAAATTTAACTTACTTTTAAGCCCTGAAGTAATTCCACCCGCTAAATCTGGTTTTTTCACATGCGCATGCCTAGGTGCTTGAGGACTTATTATTTTTTTATCAGAACTGCCTTTTTCCGCCTCATTACCTTTAATAAATCGCCCTAGACCTGTAATCTTAAACAGCATATTAACCATGCGATTAAGATCTTTAATTTCCAGTGTTGTTTGACTTTTTTCCCACTCTTCAAAATTCTTTAAAAGCAAAGATAATCCCATAGAGTTCACACGCTCTACTTTTTTAAATTCTAAAATAACATGCGCTTTAGCGGGAATCCCTTCAAATATTTTTAATGCTTCTTTGGAGTTGACATCAATAGAACCGATACACTCAAAATGATAAGTATTATCGGTATCGGAAATTTTTTCTATCTTTAAACCATCTGAAATAGCCATGAATTACGCCGCCTCTCTGTTTTGAGCTAATGGCTCATATTGACTGTGATGAATAAATTGAAAACCTGAATTAATATCCATATCTACTGTTTGATTAAAATCCCACAGTGTGGTGACTTGCGTTCTATGTTGTGGATGCACACGAATTTGGAAATAATGCGATAAACGCCACATCATATACAAACCTGCTCCCCCAACACCTGCTTCAACCCCTTCATCCATTGCATTTGCCATGTTTTTCAAAAACACTGATGCAGGTAAAGTTCCCCAGTTATCAGTAATCATTAAGCCCATACGCCCTTCACTTAATGCAATATCAATACGTACTTCTTCATGCTCCGACAGTTCTCTTGATTCTCCTTTTTCATAATAAGCTACCCCTTTACCATCTCTAGGGGCTGCATATAAACTATTTTCTGTCATCTCATCCAGAATCACGATGAGTGCTTCAAGATGATCCTCAGGTACATTTCCTTGATCGGTCAACCAAGCGATAATTTCTTCCATCACATACATCTTGTCATCCGTATGTGTCAGTTGGAATTGTCTATGCTGAGGTCGACTCGGCATCAATACGAACAAATCATCATCAGGTGTTTCATGGTGTTGACTTAATAAGTGATTCCAACCGATCTGTTCACAGAAATCACAATTTTTAGGCAGAATTCGACAAATACCATCTTGACTAAGACGGCCTAATAAATCAGCAAATTGTTGCTCGGCAATAAACACCACATATTCTCTCGAAATACGCGGAATCGGGTGATCTCCTTGACGGTAGAATCCTTCACTAATACGAATAATATCACTAATATCACCGTCTGTATTCGCCACATCTTGTGATAAACGATCACTATGAGTCAGCACCATAATACTCACATCATCATCAAAGTTTTCTGTTTCACAATGAATTGCCAAGGCTTCCATTAAATATTCTTTAATGGTTTCAGCATCCACATCACCACATTGACTTAGAATATCTTCTAAACGATCATAACCAAATGCTTCACCTGAAGGTGACTCCTCTTCAACTAAACCATCCGTAAATAAGAATAATCTATCCCCGACTTGCATCTCAATTTCTATCGCTGAGGTCGCATAGTTAGATTCAATGTTTTTACCTAAAGGAAGCCCCGAAGCTTCTAGCATGATCCAATGCTGCTCTTCGTTATTCCATAAATAAGGTAATACATGCCCTGCATTGGCAAACTGTAACTTCCCTGAACGTGCATCTAGGGTTAAACAGTTCATGGTCATTAACAAAGACTGCTGAGCGGTCATTAACAAAGTTTCGTTTAACAGGTTTAAAATTTCAGAAGGGTTAGTAATCCCTTCATGAATCAGCGGATAAACCCCCGCTTTTGCCGCACTTACCATAGTACCCGCAGCCACACCATGTCCACTTACATCACCAATTAAAATAACACTGAGATGCCCTTTAACTTTATAGTAATCATAATAATCTCCCCCTACCTCACTTGAGGTGAGTAGATTGGCATAACCTTGTATCCCTGGTAACTCCACATTAGAGTCAGGCAAAATAGATTGTTGTAAAGTCGCTGCTAAATTAACCTCGCCTTGTAAACGCGTGGTTAAACTTTCCATTTCAGCATGCACACGCTGTAGATTTTGTTCAGATTTTTTACGTTCAGTAATATCACTACCTGTGGCTAAAATCATCACAGGTAATTTAGTTTTAAGATCTAAAATCGTTGTCGTATGCCAAACAACATTAATTAACTCACCGGTTATAATTTTAACTTGTGATTCAATTTCATCAACGAACTCTAACTCGCCTGTCACCATTTTGGCAAACATATCAGCAAGTTCGTTCTGTTGGTCTTCAGGAATTAAGGCTTCAAAAAACTCTCTCCCAACCACTTCCTCCTTCGCCCAACCTGTACTTTCTTCAGCATATTCATTAAATAGACTGATACGCCCTGAAGTATCTAAACCAATAATCAAGGCTTGCGCAGTATTAATTACATTATCCGCAAAGTTTTTTTCTGACTCTGCCTTCGCCATACTATCTTGCAAACGCTTAACTAAAGGTTGCAATAAACCCATACCTAGTAAGGTAAGTACCCCTAGGTTGATCATAAACATAAAATTTTGCTTAGATTTCGTACCCGCCAGCATCGCTTCAGCTTGTCTTTTGTAAAAACCACTTGCCTTATTTAGGTTTTCCAATAAAGGCGGGGTTAACTCAAAATATAAGCGTTCA
Organism: Methyloprofundus sp.; assembly: GCA_013138595.1. Lineage (GTDB taxonomy): Bacteria > Pseudomonadota > Gammaproteobacteria > Methylococcales > Methylomonadaceae > Methyloprofundus. The sequence goes on from WTCM01000013.1 coordinate 2,683, forward strand.
AATTCTGAAGCTTTAGCAGGCAATTCTTCTAAAGGGGTATGCAATAACTCACGCACTAATGTCGTATAGTCACGCATTTCATTATCTAATGAATCATCCCCCTTTAGGTATATTTTTCTTAACTCTTGATCCAATAAGCCAGGTACTTGCACAATACGAGTACCTTGACGGACAAAACGGTCTCCACTCTTTAAAGTCTGATGCACCTCTTTAAGGCGTGACATTTTTTTTGAAATATGACCTTTTGCCTCATTACTAGGCCGTCCTTCATTACCCCCAATCAATTCTGTTGCAAAAAAGTTAATGCCTTGAACCAATTGCGCTTGCTCTGTACTTAATTTAATTAAAGTTGCATTTCCCTCTTGATCTTTTAAATCAAAAATAACAACTAAAAAAGAAATACCGATAGTCGCGGCTAAAAGAAAAAGTACGGTGGTGTACTGATCTAGCAAAGAGGTTGCAAATTTTCTGAGCAACTCCTTTATTTCGTGTTCTTTATCCTTCGTTTTTTGCAGTATTGCTTTCACTAAACGACTCCTTGATTTTATTATTATTATTTAGGCATTAAGAAACGTGCATGGAATAACATCCCGAAATTATAACGGGGATTTGTTTCATGTTCGCGCCTAAACCTGTTTAATTTCTAGTACGGAAATAGATTAAACTCTTAATGGCATTAAAAAATTATAATTTCTTAACTATAACTAAACCTCTAAATTAAGAAATTAAAACAAATTCTTGATAAGTCTAGCAAGTAATTTTATAAATGCAAAACAATATATTCAATTTGAGAATATAAAAAAATATATTATAAATAAGGTATGCAAACAAGCTAAGGACTAAGAAACGATTACTATAAGTATTCCAAGCATTTAAGCCCTATATGATTTTTTTATCTACATACAAATCATATATATAAGCTTATTATTATATTAATAATATAAGCCCCTTTTAAAAATATTCTAGGCATAAAAAAAGGGCCTTACGGCCCTTTTTCTTAGTACTGATAAAAAGTAAACTTAAACGTCTTTATCAACTTCTTTCATGCTCAGTCTTACACGACCTTGACGATCAATTTCTAAGACTTTAACTTTAACCATATCACCTTCTGATAATTTGTCGCTGACTTTATCAACATGTTCATTAGTGATTTGTGAAATATGCACTAAGCCATCTTTACCAGGAAGAATCGTTACAAACGCACCGAAGTCCATTAATCTAGCCACTTTACCTTCGTAAATTTTACCTACTTCAACTTCAGCGGTAATTTCTTCAATAATTTTCTTAGCAGCTTCACCTGCGGCTTTATCAACCGAAGATACATTCACCGTACCATCATCAGTTAGGTCAATATTTGCACCTGTCTGCTCAGTAATACCACGAATAGTAGCACCACCTTTACCAATCACTTCACGAATCTTGCTAGGATCAATTTTGAAAGAGATAATTCTTGGTGCAAAATCAGACATTTCTTCACGAGTTGTCGATAATGCTTTATTCATTTCAACTAGAATATGCAAACGCCCTGCTTTTGCTTGCTCTAAGGCAATTTTCATAATCTCAGACGTAATACCATCAATTTTGATGTCCATTTGTAAAGCAGTGATGCCTTGCTCAGAACCTGCTACTTTGAAATCCATATCGCCTAAGTGATCTTCATCACCGACAATATCAGATAGTACAGCAAAATCTTCGCCTTCTTTAATCAAGCCCATTGCGATACCCGCAACTGGCGCTTTAAGAGGAACACCTGCATCCATTAAGGCAAGGCTAGTTCCACAAACCGAAGCCATAGAGCTAGAACCATTTGATTCAGTAATTTCTGACACTACACGAATCGTGTATGGAAATTCTGTCATATCTGGCATTACCGCAGCTACACCACGTTTTGCTAAACGACCATGACCAATTTCTCTACGCTTAGGTGAGCCAACAAAACCAGTTTCCCCTACGCTGTAGGGAGGAAAATTGTAATGCAACATAAACGGCTCTTTATATTCGCCCGCTAATGCATCAATAATTTGTGAATCACGCTCTGTACCCAGTGTAGCAACCACTAAAGCCTGCGTTTCACCACGTGTAAATAAAGCTGAACCATGAGTTCGCGCTAAAACACCTGTGCGTACTGCAATCGGCCTCACCACATCCAACTCACGCCCATCAATACGGGTTCTATCACTTAAAATAGCGGTACGTACCACTCTTTTTTCAATTTCTTCAATAATGTCACGTATATCTGACTCAGCATATTCCTCATCAGCGGTTAGCTTTTCAACCACAGCCGCGCGAATATCGCTGAGTGCATCTTGACGATCTAATTTAACCGCAATTTTATAAGCCGTCGCAATAGACGCTTCTACTTCAGTAGACACTAAGGCTTCTAAAGCTTCATTTGAATCAGGTGCAAGCCATTCATAAGCAGGCGTATTCACTTCTGCTGCGAATTCATTAATTGCCGTAATCGCCACTTGCATTTTATCGTGACCAAATAACACAGAACCTAACATGATTTCTTCACTTAGGTTATCTGCTTCAGATTCAACCATTAAGACTGCATGCTCTGTTCCTGCAACCACTAAGTCTAATGATGAACCTTCAAGTAATTCTTTGTTCGGGTTTAAAACGTATTCGCCATCAATATAGCCAACACGTGCGGCACCGATAGGGCCGTTAAAAGGTAAACCTGATACTGCTAAAGCGGCTGAAGCGCCTAATAAAGCAGGGATTTCTGGATCTACATCAGGGTTTAAAGAAACAACGGTGATGATAATTTGAACTTCATTCGTATAGCCTTTAGGAAATAAAGGACGAATCGGTCGATCAATCAAACGACACGTTAATGTTTCTGTTTCTGTCGGGCGACCTTCACGCTTGAAAAATCCACCTGGAATTTTTCCTGCAGCATAGGCTTTTTCTTGGTAATTAACGGTTAGTGGGAAAAAGTCGCCTTTACTGGCTTCTTTTTTACCGACAACTGATACTAAAAGCGTTGTACCTTCCACATCGATCATTACCGCGCCGCTAGTTTGACGTGCAATTTCACCTGTTTCGATACTGACTAACTGCTCACCGAATTGAAATTCTTTTCTGATTGGGTTCAGATTCACTATTGTTTTTCCTTCTGTATTAAAATCTGAGCTTAAATCTGATGACTTAGGCTCAGGAATAAGGCAATAAAAAAGCGGCTATAAAATAGCCGCTTTTTTGCCTAAGGTTTTATTTACGTAGACCTAGGCTCGCAATCAATGTTTTGTAGCGTGCTACATCTTTCTTTTTCAAGTAATCCAATAATTTACGACGCTGATTAACCATTCTTAATAGTCCACGACGTGAATGGTTATCTTTTTTATGCGCTGCAAAATGCGGTGTTAAATGATGAATATGAGCGGTTAACAAAGCAACTTGTACTTCAGGTGAACCTGTATCAGACTCGGATAAACGGTATTCTTCAACAACTGCTTTTTTTTGTTCTGCTGTAAATGGCATTTTAATCCCTATGATTAATATTGCGGGGTACAAGCCCCCAGTTAAGTGATTCCACGATAGGGTGTAGAGTCACGAGATTCGTTGTATAAAAGCTAATTTAATCTAGATTAAATAATCTTTTCGGCTGTATTCTAGCATCCATTAAGATTTCTCCCAAGCCTAAAAATTTCTGTTGATGATAGAGTCTGCATAGACCCAAATCAGTCTGCTCTTCAGGAGCTGCTATACGCTGGCCTTGTAAGACTAAATCAGCGTCAGTTTGGGAAATATGGATCGCAGGCATAAAATCTAACGGTTCATCCACGCTAATTAATCGCTGCTGTAATGCATCTGTTTCTTTTAGACTTTGTAACTGCTCAATACTCAGTGAATTTTCTAAGGCAAACTTACCTGCTGCTGTACGACGTAACTCTTTAACCGTACCGCCACACCCTAGCGTGTGACCAATATCTTCTGCTAAGGTTCTAATATAAGTCCCTTTAGAACATTGCACATCTAGCGTTAATAAATTATCTTTAAAGCCTAAACACTCAATCGCATAAATAGTAATTTTACGTGCTTTACGCTCGACGGTAATGCCTGCACGCGCTAATTCATAAAGTTTTTTACCCTTGTGCTTTAAAGCGGAATACATCGGTGGGACTTGCTCTATTTCTCCAACAAAGCTTTGCAAACATTCAGCAAGCTGTTCAGGGCTGATTTCAGGCACAGGCTTTTCAGCAATGACCGCGCCTTCCACATCACCTGTTTCAGTCATCACCCCTAACTGAATGACCGTTTGATAACGTTTATCATCAGCGAGCATATAAGCAGACACCTTAGTTCCCTCACCTAAACAGATAGGCAATAAGCCTGTGGCAAGTGGATCTAAACTACCTGTATGCCCTGCTTTATTAGCATTATAAAGTCGCTTAACTTCTTGCAATGCTTTATTAGAGCTAATACCTTGGCGTTTATCTAATAAGACAATACCATGAATATCTAAGCCTTTTTTACGTCGTGCCATCGGCTACTCATCACCATCATCAGATTCAAGCGTTATCGTCGGTGTCTCTGCTAATAGCTCAGAAACACGCATGCCAGTCTCAAAAGACGTGTCATAGTAAAACTTAATATAAGGCACACTCCTAAGACGCATACGCTTGCCCATTTCTGAGCGTATAAACGGCGCGGCATCATTCAGCCAGCCTAGATTATCTTTTTGCCCTTTCTCATCAGCGCCTAAAGCAGTAATATAAACTTTAGCCGTGGCAAGGTCTTTACTTAGCTCAACTTCATTAACAGTGATAAAACCGATACGCGGGTCTTTCATTCCCTGCTGTAAAATCACCGCTAATTCTTTTTGCATCTGTGAGGCAACGCGCGAACTGCGCTTAAACTCTCTAGCCATTATAATTCACGCTGTACTTCAAAACGCTCAAAAACCTCAATCTGATCACCGACTTTAACATCGTTGTAGTTCTTCACACCGATACCACATTCCATGCCCATTTTGACTTCATTGGCATCATCTTTAAAGCGACGCAATGATTCTAATTGTCCTTCGTAAATCACTGTGTTATCACGTAAAACACGAATAGGTAAGCTACGTTTAACAAAGCCTTCAATGACCATACAACCTGCAATTGAACCAAACTTAGGTGAACGAAAAATATCACGTACTTCAGCAAGACCCACGATTTTCTCTCTCACTTCAGGTGATAACATACCACTTAGTGATTTTTTCACTTCGTCAATCGCATCGTAAATCACACTGTAATAATGTAAATCGATTCCCTTTTCTTGGATCAATTTTCTAGCGGTTGTATCGGCACGAACATTAAAGCCCATTAGGATTGCACCCGAAGCTAATGCTAAGTTAGCATCCCCTTCATTAATACCCCCCACACCACCGTAAACCACTTTTACTGATACTTCATCAGTCGATAGTTTATTCAATGATTCGCGTAAGGCTTCTAAACTCCCTTGCACATCGGTTTTAATAATAATATTTAAAATCGACGTTTCACCAGCCGCCATTTTAGAAAAGACTTCTTCTAATTTAGAGGCTTGTTGTGCCGCATTACGCATTAACTTACTTCTATCTTCTCTGTGTTCAGCGAGGTCTCTTGCCGCTCGCTCACTGGTGACAACAATAAACTCATCTCCAGCATTCGGCGTACCTGATAAACCTAAGATTTCGACAGGCGAAGAAGGCCCTGCTACTTTTAGTTTTTCACCGTTTTCATTAAACATGGCTCTAACACGACCATATTCATGCCCACATAAAACAATCTGCCCTTGCTCTAGTGTGCCTTTTTGTACCATAATCGTTGCCACTGCTCCACGCCCTTTATCAAGACGAGATTCAACCACTAAACCAGAGGCTTTACCTTCATTCGGTGCTTTGAGCTCTAAAATTTCTGACTGCAAAATCAAGGCTTCAATTAAGGCATCAACACCTTCACCTGTTTTAGCCGAGACTTTAAGGAACTGTATATCGCCGCCCCATTCTTCTGGAACAACATCTATGGCAGCTAATTCCTGCATTACTTTATCAGGGTTCGCATCTTCCTTATCCATCTTATTCATTGCGATAATCAATGGCACACCCGCTGCACGCGCATGTTCTACCGCTTCTTTTGTTTGTGGCATCACCCCATCATCGGCGGCAACCACCACAATAACCACATCGGTAACATCCGCACCACGTGCACGCATTGCCGTGAAAGCAGCATGTCCTGGTGTATCTAAGAAAGTCACTGAGCCATGATCTGTTTTAACTTGGTAAGCCCCAATATGCTGAGTAATACCACCCGCTTCGCCTGAGGCAACGCGTGTTTCACGAATATAATCCAGTAATGAAGTTTTACCGTGATCCACATGTCCCATAATAGTCACAATCGGCGCTCTTGGGAATTCTTCACGATCATCAGTATCTTCAGTATGCTCTGCTAGCATATCTGTTTCATGATCTTCTTCGCTAGTCATGACAGGCGTATGTCCCATTTCTTCAACCAAAATAACCGCTGTTTCTTGGTCAATACTTTGGTTAATGGTAGACATAATCCCTAGCTTCATAAGGTGTTTAATCACCTCTGCTGCTTTGACACTCATTTTTTGAGCTAACTCAGAAACAACAATGTTTTCTGGAATATTAACCTCTTTAGCAACCACCTCTGTTGGCATTGCAAAAGCATGTTTAGCATCCGAAACAAAATGCTCTTCTTGTCTACCGCGACCTTTCTTGCGACCTTTTTTACCATAAGATTTAGCACCACCCGCTGGCTTATCTGCACGTCTATGCACCGTTGCTGGCTTATCACCAGGCTTACCGGCATTTCCACCAGGTCTACCTGCACCCGCTGGCTTTCTTGCACCTGCGCCTGCTGGTTTTCTTGCGCCGCCGTTTGCTTTTCTTTCAGCGGCTGCTTTTTTAGCGGCTGCTTGTTTTCTTACTTTTTCAGCATTACGTTCAACCGAGGCTTCTAATCGCTTCGCTTTTTCAGCCACTAAACGCTCTGCTTCTGAGATTTTTGCTTTCTTTTCTAGTTCAGCACGCGCTTCATCATCTTGCTGTTTCTGTGCCGCTTGCTGTGCATCTAGCTCCGCTTTTTCTCTTGCTGCTTTATCACGGTGCAATTGCTCTTCAGCGGCTTGCTTCGCTGCACGCTCATCTAAATCTTTTTTAGCCGCTTCTGACTCTGCACGCTCTTCATCAGTCATCGCCTCTTCACGCTTAATATAAGTTTTTTTCTTATTAACTTGAATATTAATGGTTTTGGTATCTTTGCCAGGTGTTGTACCTTGTTTTAAAGTCGTCACCGTACGACGCTTTAAGGTAATTTTCTTAGTACTCACCGCCTCATCCGCCTCATCTTTACCATGACGTTTACGCAAATGAGCTAACAATTTCATTTTCTCATCTTCGTTAATCACATCACTCGCCGCATGTGCAGAAATACCCGCCTCTTTCATTTGCTCCAATAACCGCTCAAGAGGAATACCCACTACACCCGCTAAGTCTTGTACTGTTTTATCACTCATTTTTCACCCTCGCCGTTATCAGCCGCAAACCAAGGTTCACGTGCTTTCATAATTAATTTAGCCGCTGTTGCTTCATCTATACCTGAGAATTCTAATAATTCATCAATAGATTGTTCCGCTAAATCATCCATCGTTATAATTTCTTTGCTTGCTAATTCAAACGCTAATTCCTTATTCATGCCTTCCATATTTAATAAATCGTCAGCAGGCTCCGCCGTTTCAATCTTTTCTTCTGAGGCAATTGCATTAATCAACAACATATCTTTTGCTCGTGAACGCAATGTTTCCACCAGCGCTTCATCGAAACCCTCAATCTCTAGCATTTCACTACTAGGCACATAAGCAATTTCTTCTACTGAGTTAAACCCTACTTCAACTAAAACAGTGGCAATATCTTGATCAACATTAAGTTGCTCAACAAATACTTGTACCAGCTTAGCTAGCTCTTCTTCAGTATCTTTATTCACTTCTTCAGCATCGCGGACATTAAGCTCCCAACCTGTTA
>WTCM01000089.1 GCA_013138595.1 Methyloprofundus sp.
GCATCCGCGTCAAACTCATCAATCACGGTTGCGCCGCGTATTTTTAAGTGTGCGCGGTAATTACCCCCGATCAGATAACTGGGCCAGCCTGATTTAAACGCGCTAATAAAAAACACTTTGCCTGATAAATCATTGATATATTGCATGCTTGGTTTGCGCTCCTAAAAAAGGTAATAATCTTCGGGAACCGTTTCGCTAGGTCGCCAATCCAGTTCACCCGCTTGCGCGCCTTTATAGCGCAATAACACTTCACTCATCAATTCGTGATCTAATTCGGGTTTGAAGTCACGGCTATTATCCAGCCATTGGTACATCGTTCGCGGGTCAATCTCTTGATTTTTGGCAAGCCCAATGATTAAGACTAAAAGATGTTTACAAGGTTTGCCACGCAAGCCGCCACAGGTATTAAGGTTTTGTGTGCAACAGCAAAACTTGCCTGCACTGCTTAAATGACAAGAGTAAACCAGTTCAGAGTCTGATTGCGATTTAATCACGCCTGTAATACCTTCCTCGTTAACTTGAGTATAAAGGTCAAAGCTGGATTTTTTGAGCATTTTTAAAGCCTTATCCAACCGGGAGGCCTCCACCGTATCGACTAAGGCTTGCATAAAGTCTTCAAGCATCATGTTCAACATATTGTTATCGCGCACGGCACGGCGTTTGATAATGCCAGGAGACTCGCCCGTCCCTTTCCAAACCATTGAGTCTGGCGGGATAAAGTCTTCGGGGAATATCGTATCATCATCGTAGCGACTGAATTGCAAATTTGCCTCGCTTAAATCAGCCTCTGTAAAATCTGCTCCCAGTAGGTTGCAGTTATTTAGATTCGCATGAGTTAGTTTTGCGCGATTGAATTTAGCCTCTTTAAACATGCCTTGGATAAAGTCTATGGAATCCATTTTTGCATCGGAAAAATCCGCTTGAGCGGCTTTTATTTTAGTGCCGCTAGCGTGTGCCAGTTGTGCGTTTTTAAATGAAGCGGCTTTAAATTGCCCTTCGCTTAAATCGGCTTTGCTTAAATCTGCTTGATCGAAAAGACTGTCTTGAAAATTCAACTGTGCAAGTGAAATAGCGATTAGCTTTGTCGCTGATAAATCTGTTTTACGATAATGTCCCGCTTTTTTCTTTGCTAATGTAGAAAGTGCGTTAAAAGCTTGAGTATCGGATTGTTGTAGTAGCGCGATATTGCTCTCACGAATACTTTTTTGTTCGTTCAATTTGGCTTTTTTCATGGCCTTGAGTTCAGCGTCATCAGGGCAGGGACGTTGATATATTTCGCAAATGGCCTGCATCACCAGTTGCTTCATCTCGACATTGCTAATTTTAGCATCTGTCACTCGAACTGATAGACTGAGTAGGTCTGGTTGATAGCCTTTATAGTTCTTGGCAACAACAGCCAGTACCTCTTGTACTGTGTCTGTGTCGGCGTATGTATTCGTATATGCACCCGAATTAGTATACAAGTAGCTGTAAATAATCGGCTCCTTACCGTAGCGCGGATAGCATTGAATGGTGACTTTTTCAGGGTGATCTATATAGGAAAAGTAAAATCGAAAATCTTCTGTGGTTTGCAATTTTTGATCTAATTTATCACAGGCTGACATAGGCGACTCCAATCATAAAAAAAGTATGCTCATTATGGGCTAGGAGTGGGGATCAAGCAATAGTACTCTAGGCTAAATGGGCTATTCACCCCGTTTTAAACACTTTAAATAAGTGCTTAAAATTTGTCAAAAACGCGTTTTTGACTCCAGTATGAGATTTTAATCACAAAAATGGCACTATTTGCCAAAATAACTAAATTATTTTACTATTTTTTAAAGGGTTATTAACTAAACCCCACCCTTATGGCTGGGATTTTGATCAAAATACCCCTATTCCCACTTACCTTAAGCTCTATTGTCAAATAACTAGCCATCTGGCTAGTTGTTCACGAATTTTATCTCCCTATAATACTTTTCCGAAGTCTTTCGATTATTTTAAAAAACACCTTGGAGAACACTATGTTAAACAAAAAAATGGCTCTTAAACTCAGCTCACTACTCTTACTAGCAGGTATTCATACCGCCCATGCGGGAGTGATTGATTTTGAAACCACAACGTCTGGCGCAGCGGTTGTTGATAACCAAGTATTCAGCGGTCAATACGCTGATGGCTCTACATTCGTAACATTCGGAATGGATATGAATCATGACCGTGTTATTGATGCAGATGTCTACTATGAAGCTTATGGTGATGATGCACTTGATGCTTATGCCAGCAACCCAGCCGCTGATGCAGATAATAGTGATGGTCGTCTCGGTAAAGGTTTTTTTCTACGAGCAGCTAGTGATGGAACTGATGCTCCACTTGACGGTGGTAGTTTTTTAGTGGCTTATTCAGGCGTATTACCCACAGCGGCATCGGGTAGTATTTGGGATGTGGATGGTCCTGAAATCTTTACAATTAACGCGCTAGATGCTGCCGGCACTATACTTAGTACGGTTGTACTGGCAGACGCTGATGGCGGTGATGGCTTACCCGCAACCTTTGCTTTTGATCTAGGTGCTGGCAATAACATTAGTTATATTGATATTACCAACAATTCTACTAGACCTATGGGATTTGATAACTTTAGTGCCACCACTGCAGTTAACGTTTCAGTCCCTGAGCCAGCAATGCTTATGTTATTCCCTGCTTCCATTTTTCTATTAGGCTGGTCACGCCGCTCTCGTAAAGTGAGTATGGCTAGTTCATAAAAAAACGGCTGCAATACCCATTTCACTTTTTTCTATTTTTTGTCATATACAGAGATTTAATTATGAAAATTAAACCACTACATTACTGCATTACTGCATTACTATTAGCTTCTGGGGCTAATGCTCAGGCATCAACTATTAGCGCCATTACTTTAGTCACAGATAATGGGCAGTGGGCTACTTTACCCACTGGCTTTGTTAATTTTACTTCTGGTCTTGGAACTGATACTCCTGGTAATTACGATGGATTCACACTGACTGTCACAGGCTCAGCTGGCGAAAGTATTGACTCCGTTTTACTTGACATTGCATTTGATGGTCTTTTTGATGATTCTATTGGGATTGACCTTAATGGCGATGGTACTATCGATTTTGCAGCAGATTATTTTGACACCCGTGACACACCAGGCATAGAAAATTATAAACCATGGTTGAATCTAAGCGATGTTCAAAATACCATTGTTACCATAACAATCGGAGCCACTGGGTCATCAGCATCCCTTTCTGTTTATGGAACAGATTTTATTGCAGGTTCAAATGCTGATAGTGCAAGCTTTGATAATCTGAGCACTATAACTTTGCAAGACCTAGGGTTTGAGCTAGGAGGGCTACTTCCTAATTCTGGTTCAGTCACCACCTCAGAAATTAGATTTGGCTATCTAAACACAAAATTAGGTGGTAGTGGTACACCCAATATTACTTCAGAAAGCTTCTCATCCCCTTCGGTTCCTGAGCCTTCAAGCTACGCATTGATAGGTCTAGGGCTAACACTACTTGCATCCAAAAAAAGGCGCAGTAAAAAAAGTTCTGGTATTGCTGTTTAATACGTAACTTATCATTATTCACTGGTCACTGAACTATAAAAAAAACCGTCATTCCTGCATGCTACCCAGTCAAGCGTTAGCAGGAGTCTATGCTCAACATGGATTCTCGATCAACAAACTTCGAAAATGACGAGGTTTTATCTGCATTTATCTGTGAATAATGAGAAATATGAAACCTGAACGTTGGCTATGCTCTCTAAGCAAGACGGTGCCTTCGCCCCGTTTCAAGCGTTTGAAAAAGGTACGCAGTGCGATACCCTACTATAGTCTTGTATTAAATGAGTTGTTCTTAAGCGTAATGGGTGGGATAAATACCCCGCCCAGACCTTGATTACTTTAACTATTCTGCGACTGACCTTAATGAATGCCCTAAGCCTTGGTGTATTGCATTTAAGATATGTCCGTTATCTGCATCAATTTCCCAAGCAAAGACCCCTGCTAAACCTCGATTAATCACAAACTCACCTTTTGCTTTAACTGAACGTGGATTATCGTAAGTAATATATTCAGCAGTGCTGGCTCTATATAAACTAGGGGCTTCAGCGACTTCATCATATTGATACACAAAGCCATTAATACCTGTGCCGTTTTCGCCACCTAAATAATTCACCTCTATATCTTTATAATCTAAAACACCTGCTTCCCACGTTCCGTCTATTGCGCCATTGCCTTTCCAACCACGCCCATACATTGCCGCACCGACTACAATTTTATTCGCGGGAACACCTGCATTAATTAAGTTATCCACACCATCACTGACATTCATGCCTGCATTCGAGTCATTAGCGGTAGGGTATAAAGCCGTATGATGGTCTATTTCATCTGCCCATGCGCCATAAAAGTCATAAGACATGGCGAAAAAGTAATCCATATAAGGGGCAGCGGCAACATAATTGACATTATTCACCTTAGCCGCTGATACATTCATTGCTGCGGTTAATTCATAAGGTCGTCCTGTTTCGGTTTCTAAAACATCTAAAGCGGCACGTAAATCTGCCATTAAATCTGCAAAGCCTTGTGCATCAGCCGCTGAACCTTTGCTTGGGTTTGCACCTTCGCCGCCTGGAAATTCCCAATCTACATCAATACCATCAAAAAAATCATATTGCTTGATAAACGCTATTGCAGAAGCCACAAAAGTTGCACGTCTTGCAGGGTCATTTGCAATATCAAAAAAGGGATCTGATAAAGTCCAGCCACCAATCGACGGTAAAATCTTAATATCAGGATTTTGCTGCTTCATTTTAATCAACTGACCAAAATTACCACGAATCGGATCATCCCATGCATCGCCTGGATAAGATTTTTCTAAAGTCGCATATCTATCCACTAAAGTGACGGTATCATCAGCTTGGTTAGCACATTCTGCATTAATCGCATTACGTGCTGAGTCTAAAGCGGAAGCATTATCACCACACACGGCAATAAAACCATATAAAACATGGGTTAAGTTACTCGCGGGAATATTTGCCACATGGTAGTCTCGCCCATACACACCCCATTCAACAAAATAACTTGCGACGACACTACCCGTGGTATTGTCATAAGCTTGATTATATTCGCCTAATTCCCACTCACCAATGACAGGCGGTTCTTCTGGATCAACAGGAGGCTCCGTGACTGTGTCTGCTTCAACAACCGCGACAGTGGCTATATCGCTAGGGGTACACACTTCGACTGCATCCACGGTATGACATAATTCCACCTGAAAGGCATAGCTGCCTACGCTGTCTAAATTGACTTGAGTGATCGCTGTTTGTGCATCATTTGTGGCTTGATAAGCAACAGAGGCATCATAAATAACCGTCTCATTTTGTAATAAGCGCCAATGATCGCCATTGACTCCCCACCACATATTCCATTTAATATCGATATTCACAGCATCATTGCTTAATTCTATACTCGGTGCTAACCATGCAATCGCAGGTTTTGCGGGTGCGGATAGATCAATTGGTGGTGTGACAACACCCCCACCTTCATCACCTCCTCCCTCTGTTCCCCCTGATACGGTGATTGCTTTCACAGCGCTTTGGCTACAACCTGAGTCATTACAGATTTCAGCGACTAACTGATAGGCTCCATCTTCTAAGCTAATATCACATTCGCCTAACTGTGCTTCTGAGCCGTTAGCAATTAATGTGCCTGTGCATTGTTGTTCATTATTAACCAATAATTTCCAGTGATCAGCATTTTTACCCCACCACATGTCCCAATGTACATTTACCGTACTCGTGGTCACAGTATCAGACATCCATGCAATCGTGGGTTGTGCAGGAACGGCAGCAGCTGAACTAGTATAGCCAGTTATCGTAGTGGCAAAAATGGCAAACGCCAAAGGTTTATAAGTAAATTTTGACATCATAGACTCCCTAATAAATAACAATCATCGTTTAAAACTAAAAAGATAAAGTGCAATAGTGATTTATTGCGTGGGGTTTAGTATCTATGATTTTGCTTATATTTACATGACGATTCCCGCCAAAAAATTGACTGAATATTAAAAGTGAGAGGGAAGTCACGAATAGGGCTTGAATAAACGACATCCAAAACGCGTTTTGGACTCCAATCATTGCATACTTTTCAGCGTATCTTTAGTCATGACTTAATATAATTATCTATTTCTAGCGCTCACATTCATCTAAATTATGGGCTACATTTAGTCAAATGTGCCTGTGGATAACTTTGTGGATTACTTATAAAGAAAAGTGTTATCAATCTGTGTGTTATTTTTAGGGATTAAGTTACCCACAACTTTACAACATATTTAACTAAACTAACTCACAAGTTTATGCACAGGGTAATTGTTTGATTTTTAAGATTAAAAAAATCTTATCCACAGTTTTATACAAGACTAATAATAATAATAAGGTTTATATAAATAAATATTTTATTATTAATAGTTTTTTTAAAGGCTTAAAAATAGCGACTATTTTTTTGTTGATAACTTTTAAAAATATTAAATAAGCGTTCGCTAAAGATACCATCCCTACAAGGGATGTTATCTTTTTCTAGTCTACGAGTGATGATAATTAATACCAATCCCACCAAGTAGCTCACACACCCTATATTTTTCCCTTAACCCAAAAGCGGTACAATATAAGGCAAAACATGCTGAAAAATAATCGGCTGTGCTTTTTTATTCGGGTGCAAACCATCCGCTTGCATTTTTGACTTATCCAAAGCCACGCCTTCTAATATAAACGGAACCACAGGCACTTTATGCTGATCGCCTACCTGCTGATAACTGTTATAAAACATATCAATATAACGCTTGCCATAATTGCGTGGAATACGCATACTCAGCAATAAGACTTGCGCACCTGATTTTTGTGCAAGCTCTACTAAAGTCGATAAATTTTTCTGCATTGCTTTTAATGACATCCCACGTAAACCATCATTTGCACCTAATTCAATCAACACTAAGTCAGGTTGATAGCGTCTCAGTAATTGCGGTAAACGCGCAATTCCTCCTGCAGTCGTATCCCCACTAATGCTGGCGTTGTATACTGTGTAATCTGGATGACTGTTTTTTAAATGATCCCCCAGTAATGTGACCCAGCCATATTTTTCTGCAAATTTATAATTAGCACTGATACTATCGCCCAATACCACAATAGACTTTGCCTGTGTCATGCCAGAAAAACCGCTTACTGCAAAGACTAAGCCGACTAATAAAAACTTAAGCATAATGAACTCCAAAATTGAAAATGATAACAGCATTATCTATGTGGATAAGCTGTGTAAAACTGTAAATAGTAATAACGCACCTTTAACTATCTTGTCATCTGTCGGCTTTAGAATCAATGCAGCGGAAAGTGTCGCGATTATTGGTGCGTCGGGTTCTGGTAAATCAACCTTGCTGAGTTTATTAGCAGGGTTGGATACCGCAAGTTCAGGTCGTATTGAAATTTTAGGCAAATCGATTACTGAATTGGATGAAGATGGTCGCGCGGCTATGCGTCACCAAGCGATTGGCTTTGTCTTTCAGTCGTTTCAACTCTTACCTAATCTCACCGCCTTAGAAAATGTTATGTTGCCTTTGGAATTAACCGGCGATAAAAATGCTAAGTCATTAGCCACTGATTTATTAAAACGTGTCGGTTTAGCCGAACGCTTAAGTCATACACCTAGTCAATTATCAGGTGGAGAACAGCAACGTGTTGCCTTGGCACGTGCTTTTGTGACCCATCCTAAGATCTTATTTGCCGATGAACCGACAGGTAATTTAGATAGCACCACAGGTGAAAAGATTATTGATTTATTATTTGAACTGAATCAAGAAAATCATACCACCTTGGTTTTAGTCACTCACGACCAGCGTTTAGCAGAGCGCTGTGAGCGCGTCATAGAAATCGAAGCAGGGCGCGTGGTATGAATCAACTCCGTTTAGCCTTACGTTTTTTACGTAGGGATAGCCGCTCAGGTGAATTGACCTTATTAATGCTTGCCTTGATTATTGCAGTGGCAAGTTCCACTGCGATTAGCCTATTTGCCGATAGAATGCAGCGCACCATGAACTATCAAGCCGCTGAATTTTTAGCCGCGGATATGGTCTTAAGTAGCCCTGAACCCATTGCCGGTACAACTCTGCAACAAGCCAAAAGTTTAGATTTAAAACGTTCTCAAAGCACCGAATTTTCCAGTATGTTAATGGAAAATGATGAGTTCTTGCTCGCAGGGGTTAAAGCAGTCACCGATCACTACCCTTTATATGGCTACTTAAAAGTACGTCAAAATAATTACAGTGAGGAACAAACGGTTTATCACGGGCCTAAACAAGGTGAAGCATGGGTAGAAGCGCGTATATTATCGGCTTTACAGATGCAATTAGGCGACTCATTAAGAGTCGGCGAGGCGACTCTCTTAATCAGCCATATTCTGACTTATGAGCCTGATAAGCGCGGAGATTTATATAGTTTATCGCCACGGGTAATGATTAATGCACAGGATTTAGCCGCGACTCAAATAATACAGCCTGGCAGCCATGTACACCGTTTTTTTCAATTTGCAGGGACGGAAGCTCATATTCTACAGTTTAAGCGCTGGTTAGAGCCTCAGCTAGGCGTTTCGCAACGTATTATGGATGTGTATGAAGACCGGCCTAAATTAGGCTCTGCTTTAGAGAAAGCCGAACGTTATTTAGGTTTATCCAGCATTGTGGTGATTTTGATTGCAGGCGTTGCAATTGCGATGGCAACACGCCGCTATACTGAGCGACATTTTAATAGTGCCGCTATTTTGCGTTGTTTAGGTTATCAACAAAATCAAGTGTTAGGTTTATTTTTATGGCAATTCTTATTAATTGGTTTCGTTGCTAGCAGTATCGGCTGTGCCTTAGGCTGGCTGAGCCAAGAATATTTATTTTATATATTAAGGGACTTATTGCCTTCTAAAGTCGCTAATCCTAGTGTTATTGCAGTGTTATTTGGCATGATTATGGGCTTAGTGGTGTTATTTGGTTTTGCGTTGCCCCCGTTATTGCGTTTAAAACAAGTGCCTCCCTTACGCATTTTACGTAGAGATTTAGTACCACTACCCACCAGTGCGTGGTTAGTGTATGGCTTTGCGATCACTTTGTTATTTGTCTTAATCATACAATATACCGATGATTTAAAACTAACCCTGACGATTTTGGGAGCCTGTGCCGTCAGTTTATTAGTGATGGCGGGCCTAGTGTATTTAATACTCAGTGCGAGTCATTATTTATTAGCGCATGTTAATTTAACATGGCGTTTTGGCTTACAAGGTTTATCCAAAAACAAGCATACGAATATTGTGCAAATTTTAGCCTTTAGCATGACTTTGCAAGCGATTATTTTAAGCTTTACTGTACGCTCAGATTTGATTAATGATTGGCAGCAACAACTTCCCACTAAAGCTCCTAACCATTTTGCTTTAAATGTTTTTGCAGAACAAAAGGAGGCTTTAAACCAACAGTTAGCAGGGCAGGGCATCACGACTAATCAAATGTACCCTGTCGTAAGAGGGCGTTTAGTTA
>WTCM01000182.1 GCA_013138595.1 Methyloprofundus sp.
CAAGATAAAGAGAGCTGGTGTCCTGCACGAGATGAAGCGTATATTGGCGTGATGATTGATGATTTAATCAGCTTGGGCACAATAGAGCCGTATCGCATGTTTACTAGCCGTGCAGAATATCGCTTACTATTACGTGAAGATAATGCAGACTTACGTTTAACCGAAAAAGGCTATGAATTGGGCTTAGTGAATGAAGCACAATGGCAATTTTTTAATGATAAACGCGAACAAATTGTACAATTACAAGCTAAACTCAATACGCAATGGGTCAGAAAAGACAGTGTAGATGCACAGCGTGTAGCTAAAATATGGGGCAAGCCTTTAAGCAAGGAAGCCAGTTTAATGGAGTTACTGCGTCGCCCTGAAGTTGATATAGATCGATTAATCAGCTTTATTGACACTGATAAACCAGCTGAACAAGTCACCCAGCAAGTTGAGATACAAGCAAAATATGCAGGCTATATCGAACGCCAGAAACAAGATATAGAAAAAGCAAAACGCTATGACCATTTTGCTATTCCCGCAGACTTAGATTTTAATTTAGTCAAAGGCTTATCCAATGAAGTGCGTGAAAAATTTATCCGCCAACGTCCTGAAACATTAGGTCTTGCCTCAAGAATTCCAGGGGTTACACCCGCAGCAATTTCCTTATTACTGATCTATATGAAAAAGAACAATGCATAAAAGTCGACAGATTTTACACTCAGGATTAGAGCAGTTAGGCTTAAGCGCGACAGAAGCACAGTTAGATGCTTTGCTGGACTTTGTCAGCTTAATAGAAAAGTGGAATAAAGCGTATAACCTGACTGCGATTCGCAAGCACGATGAAATGTTGCGTTTGCATATTTTAGATAGCTTAGCGATTTTGCCTTACCTGTCAGGCAAAAAGATTCTCGACGTAGGCACGGGGGCTGGATTGCCAGGTATTCCTCTTGCGATTTTTAGACCTGATATTAGCTTTGCTTTATTAGACAGTAATTCTAAAAAAACCCGCTTTGTGCAGCAAGCCGTTTTGGAATTAAAGCTAAAGAATGTCGAAGTGATCCACAGCCGTGTGGAAAAGCTAGCGCGTGATGCAGAATACGATGCAATATTAAGCCGTGCCTTTGCAAGCTTTGACGATATTATGAATTTAACTGAGTATCTACTGCAGCCAGAAGGTGTTTTACTTGCCATGAAAGCACAAGTCTCTGACTCTGAACTCAATGCGATTAAACGACCTTTCACTATACATCCTATTACAGTCCCTGGCGTAGATGCCGAACGCTGTGTGGTACAAATACATAAAAAATGACAAAAATAATAGCAGTCACCAACCAAAAAGGTGGCGTAGGAAAAACAACAACCAGTGTTAATTTAGCCGCGACCTTAGCGGCTGCACAACGCAAAGTGTTGTTAATTGATTTAGATCCACAAGGTAATGCCGCGATGGGCTGTGGCGTGGATAAATCCAACGTCAAGTATTCTAGCTGTGATTTATTGCTGGAAGATATGCCCATGACGGAAATGATTGTACCTGTTGAAGCGGCAGGATTCGATATTGTCGCGGGGAACTCCGACTTAACATTAGCTGAAGTCGAGTTAATGAAAATGAACCAACGCGAGCGTCGTTTAACTCATGCTTTACGCCAAATACGCGGTGTTTATGATTATATTTTAATCGACTGTCCACCGTCCTTGAATATGTTAACCCTGAATGCAATGGTGGCTGCTGATAGTATTTTAGTCCCTATGCAGTGTGAATATTATGCCTTAGAAGGTTTATCCGATCTGATGGCTACTTTACGTGATATTCAAAAAACGGCCAATCCAGAGCTATACCTAGAAGGTATTTTACGCACGATGTTTGATACCCGTAGCCGTTTAACCAAAGATGTATCTGAGCAACTTATCGAATTTTTTGGCGATAAAATATTTCGCAGCTGTGTGCCTAGAAACGTACGTTTAGCAGAAGCACCCAGTCATGGTCTGCCTATTTTGCAATATGACAAAAATTCCCGTGGCGCACTCGCCTATATTGCCTTAGCAGGCGAAATACTTAGAAAAGAGAAATAAGGATATGGCTGAAAGAAGAAGAGGATTAGGTAAAGGTTTAGGTGCATTAATGGGCGACCTAGATGTTCAAACAACGGTTAAAGGCAGCGCAGAAACCTTACCCGTTGAATTTTTACAACGTGGTAAATATCAACCTAGACGCGATATAGACCCTGACCGTTTACAAGAGTTAGCAGATTCAATTAAAGCACAAGGCATTGTACTGCCGATTATTGTCCGTAGTGTGGGCTATAATAAGTATGAAATTATTGCGGGAGAACGCCGCTGGCGTGCTGCACAGCTAGTCGGGCTAGCGGATGTTCCTGTGGTGGTTAAAGATATTGATGACCGTACCACGCTTGCTATTTCAATTATTGAAAATATCCAGCGTGAAGATTTAAATCCACTGGAGCAATCAGAAGCCTTTTTACGTTTAATTGAGGAGTTTGATCTCACCCATCAACAAGTGGCTGAAGCCGTCGGAAAATCTCGCGCCACGGTGACTAACTTACTACGCTTAAATGACCTAGATGTTGAAGTTAAAAACTTATTAGCAAAAGGTCAGTTAGGCATGGGGCATGGGCGTGCATTGCTGAGCCTAGAGGTCGCACAACAAAAAGTACTCGCGAATAAGGTGGCGACAGAAGGTCTCTCGGTACGCGTCACCGAAAAATTAGTTCAAGATTTACAAAAACAGCCCGAAGAGGGAGAGGGCAATACGCCTGCTGCTCAAGACCCACAGAAAGATAAAGATACGCAACGCTTACAAGAGGCAATGACCCAATTTATGGGGGCTAAAACGACGATAAAACACAAGCCAAATGGGCAGGGGAGTGTGGTCATTAGCTATAGTAACTTAGATGAGTTAGATGGCATCGTTTCGCGCTTTGATATTCAGAAAGAGTTTGCTGATTAGCTTAATTACATGTCTAGGCTAGCAATTTAACATGGGACATGTGCTTTACTTATCTCGTGTTAAATTGCTAGTCAAAAAGTCAATCCATAATGGATTGACTTTTTTGTCATATACAGAGAAATAGCACTTATAAACAATAATAGTAACTACTCAGCGTATTTGATGGATTGAACAAAATCACAAAGCAAACTCAGGCAGCTTTCTCTCAAATACAAGACCCATTGCTTGAGTTGCACTCATGCCTTGTTTGCGGCAGGTTGCTAAATACCCTCTGACACGACAAAATATTTTAGCCCCATCCATGCTACGAAAACACCCCGATATTTTTTGATGAACTTTTGTCATCCGAGTCGCATTTTTCAGCCTTATTATTGCTAAAGTGATGCGCATTGCAAAGGGCGTGCTGACAATCATATTTAGCCCAATGCAATACCTTCGCCAAAAATCACGCCACTTCAGTGTGAATTTTCCCGATTTCAGCGGATTGGAATACGGGGCGATCAATTAAAAAATCTTTCTTAAAACTGTAAAACTGGGGTCAGAGTAAGGTTTATTTTTAATCTTACTCTGACCCTAATTCTACTCTCTACCCCAGTGATTACCTGTTTTGAAATGATAGCTGGAAAGTTATTCAATAATAAATTTGAATCAAAACTACAGACTCCTGCACGTCTCATTTATGGCATAATTTCACTATTAATTGTCATAGCCGTTTCAGCAATAAGTATGCTTAATGTTGAGTTGCTTTTAGGTCAATGGGGGGCTTAAGTCTAGAGATAAAAATATGAAGAATAATGGTAAAAAAAATTATATTAATGATGAATCATCTTCATCGCTAGCTATTCGTGTATATACTTATTTCCTGATAGGTAGCGTCCTAACGACTTTTGTTTTATATTCAGTATTAACAGGAAGTTTAAAAGGCTGGGGAAATTGGCAATTAGTTTATTTAAGCCCGTTCACATGGCTTTTACTTTCTTCTTCTGTACAAGTTTCTCTGCATTTAACCTTGTTCACATTGAAAAAAAAATCGTATGCATGCTCTAATCAAGAGCTTTCTAATTTAGGCGTTATATCTAAGGCATTAGGTATAATATTTATGTGCTTAATGATAGCTTGTTTTTTAAATTACTTATAAAAAACATAATCGGGTAAGGGCGAGTTTCTCCTCTCGCCACCCCCAGATAAGAAAAACAATGGCAGAAAGCAATATTTCAAGCTGACTGACTCCGCTCCCCCTCAATTAACCCTCAATATTTTTATCCTTTCTATACCCTGATTTATTAGCTGAGTTTTTACTGGGCGCTTTGCTTTTACGTACATAGTTCAAAATTGACACTGGAACCACTTTTCTAACGGGAAAACCTGCAATCTCTTTTCGTTTAATAATATGGTCTAAACGGCTTTCAATGGCGCATAGGTTTTTAAAATCCCCCATTGCAACAAACGAGATCGCTTCACCTAATGCCGTGGCACGACCTGTTCTGCCAATGCGGTGGATGTATTCTTCTGGTTTAAAGGGTAGGTCATAATTAACCACTCGACTAAGCGACCCAATGTCGATACCTCGGGCGGCAACCCCTGTGGCGACTAAATATTTTAGTTTCCCAGATTTAAAATCAGCCAAAATACTTTCACGCATGGCTTGGCTTTTACCTCCATGAATTGCCTCGGCTTTAATTCCGCGTTTTGCCAGTTGGTCGACCAGTTTGGCAGCCCCGTGTTTTTTCTCGATAAAAATTAGCGCTTGATCCCACTTTTGCTCGATAATTAAATGGCTCAGTAATGCGGACTTTGTGTCTTTATCTACCGTTATTAACCATTGGTTTATAGTCGGTGCTGTTGTGGCTTTCGGTGAAATCGCTATCTCAACGGCTGGATTGCTCATTTTACTATCAGAAAAATCACTGGCGATGGCGCGAACGTCATCGTTCATGGTCGCTGAAAATAATAGGTTCTGACGAGATTCGGGTAAACGCTCAATGATCTTATCAATATCATTAGCAAAGCCCATATCGACCATTCTGTCAGCTTCATCGAGTACCAGTACTTCAAGTTCATCAAAATGCAGTGCGCGCTGATGCGCCAAGTCAAGCAGCCTGCCTGGTGTCGCGACTAAAATATCCACGCCTTCGATTAAACGCTGCTTTTGTGGCTCGGAATCAACGCCGCCATAAACAGCTAGAGAGCTTAAGTTTAAGTATTTACTATACTCGGCAACATTCGCAGCAACCTGAATCGATAGTTCACGTGTAGGAGTCAGAATAAGCGCGCGTATACGTTTACCACGCAATTTGCGATCTTTGTTCAATCTTTCTAAAACAGGTAGAACAAACGCGGCGGTTTTACCTGTTCCGGTTTGAGCGGTGGCAATGAGGTCTTTACCAGAAAGAATAAGAGGAATGGCTTTTTTCTGGATAGGGGTAGGGGCTGTATACCCCAAGTCTTTAATAGCTTGTGTAATAGAGTGACACAGTCCAAGGTTTAAAAATGGCATAGAGGCTTAGCGAGGTTGTCATAAGGAAAGTAGGACGCAGTATAGCACTTAAGAGTTTGGCTTGCGGCTAGTCTTGTTGGCTATGGAAGAAATTGAGGGCGTTAAGAGCGGATTCGTATTTTAGGCTCAATAGCGTATATGAACTTCTCGATTGCTTATATGCTCACAAGCTTTAGCGGGGTTGTGGTCGCATCGGCTAATCGTTATAATCCGCTTAAAAATATTAGGTGAAAATAGGCTCTCCTACAGGGGGGAGCTTTCAGCTTATTAGCCATCAACAGCGAGAGTTATGCGATATTTAAAAATTAATCCGTCGAAATGTCGGACTGTATTTTTTGATCTTGAATTTTATGTTCCTAAATCAAGCCGAAAAGATACCGGGCTGAATTACAACCCTTGGGATAAAAAAAGCAAACTTATTGGAGGCTCATTTTTATCTGTAAACCCTGAAGTTAATTTCCTGCAGAGTGAGCTTAAAAATAAAAATGAGATTAAATCATTTTGGCTTTGGAATTATAATTCTGAAAAAGAATTGTTAACTGATATCTATGAGTTTATTAAAAAGAACTCTGACCTTGTAACAAAAGCTCATCAAGGAAGGCATTCATCCGTTTTATGTGGCATAGGAATTACATCCTCTGATATTCCTGTGCTCTTTGAACTATTTAAACGTTATCAATTACTCTCTAACTCTGAAGCCTTTATTTTTCAAAATGAATTAAGGTCACTAGATTTATCTCAATTAGCGTTAATGTCATTTAATTGTAAAAACAATTACTTATACCCTAAAACGAAAAATGAGATCTTAGGCAAATACCAACAAGGTAAAAGATTTGAATCTGGTACTAGTGTTTGGGGGCTTTATGAAGAAAGAAAATTCTTAACGATAGAAAATAGAGTGGTAGATGAGATCATGAGTACGTTTTTAGCTTATAGGTCAATATTGGATGAAATTCGTAAATTTAAAACACTTGAAAGCCAAGATAAAAAAATTAAGTTATCCTTAGCGAATAAAATTGAATGTCATGCTGGCTAAATCGAAGAGCTAAAGGGGCAGTGTAATGGTCTAATAAAGCAGGATACTTCTAAAGATTAATTTATACTATTCCTAGAGGTGAAAGGTGAGTAATGAAAACAAACCGGCCTAAGTAAAGTGTCCTGTTTTACTTAACCATTACACCTCGTTATACACTAAAACCAGAGAAACTCTATGACGACTGCTACTATAAAATTTGAATCACTTGATGCATTACGAGGGATCGCTGCAATAGTTGTGGCTATATTTCATTTTTCTACTGGCTGGGGAGGCTACTTAATCGTTGATTTTTTCCTAGTTTTAAGTGGCTTCATTCTATCACATAGCTATCTTTATAAAGAGATGCCTACATCGCCTATTGAATTTATTAGCCATAGGTTAGCAAGGCTTTACCCTCTGCATTTTTTTACGCTTTTTACGTTTATTATTGCCTCTCTTTATATTCACACAGCATTTCCTCAATATGCAGATGGAACGCTTTTTACACTGTTACAGAATTTAACATTAACTCAAAATATAGGCTTTAATCCGAGCGGTGTTACTTACAATTATCCGAGCTGGTCTATCTCAGTCGAATTTTGGGTAAACATTATATTTATTTTATTTGTGAGTAAAACAACAAAAAGCTCGACGCTTTTTATTATCGCCTTAATCGGGCTTCTTATCATATATGGAAATACAGGGCATTTAGAGACACAGGCAAAAAACTATTTTACCTTTATAAATTCAGGAATGATCAGAGGTGTTTCTTCGTTCTTTCTTGGTATTTTGTCCTATCGAATGTACCTGTATTATCGGCATGATAGGCGTATACAAAAGCATATTAATTGCTTAGAACTATTGTCTATGACAGGTATCTTTATTGTCATATTTGGGCGCTCAGATCCATTGAGTAGCGTTGATATGTTTGCACCTTTTTTATTTATGTTTGTGGTGGCTATTTTTACATTTGAATCTGGTTATCTTTCAACTTATTTAAAAAAAATAAAATATTTGGGTGAAATATCATATTCTATCTATTTAAACCAAGTCACGGTACTGATGCTTATTAGGCCGGTATTGAAGAGCTTTGAAATGCCTTCAATGTTAATTTTGGCGGCTTACTTAGTGTTTCTTGTTATTTATTCTCATTTTACGTATCAATATATTGAAAAACCGTTAAGAAAAAAAGGTCGCCACATGTTATTACGTATAAGTCAGAAAGCTGCTCCATCCCATGATGGAGCAGCCCCCTAAAAACCATGCTTGCAAGTTGCCTCACACACGGCTTAAGTCTAACTATAAAGAATCACTGACCGTACGTTGATAAAAAGGCCATTTTTTGACGTGTAAATATTTTCTAATCGGTGTCTTAATGACTGAGACACATAAAGCGATTGAGAATAAACACCAGACTGCTGAGAACTCATTAGGATCATCCGTTGTAATATCTGAAATCCAAGGACCGACGACATAATGAAAACCTACAAAGCGCCATGAACCGTATATGACTGGCAAATAGAATGCCGATAAAATATACACAAAACCATGTAAGCCCCACTCAAAGCCTGGGAACCATGAAACAGGGTCGGACATGATGCCATTAAGCGGCATTTGCCAAGCGATATGCCATGCACCTGAGACGGAACAAATTTGGTCGCCACAAAAACCTTCTTGACCAATATTACATAAACCTGCCCATGCAAATGGGAACATTTTGACGATCATCGCGAGCGCCGCCATCGCACAGAGCGTGTATACCGTTGTGCGGATTTTTAATTTAACACTTTCGGGAATAAAGTACATCGCCACCATATTGACAAAAAATGGCTGAAAAGATATATGCAAATACCCAAACAATGTGAGTATCTGATTCTGCGGGGAGGCACAGTCATCAATATAAACATAGGTCGCTGCTTGCAATAGTTCCATTAATGCAAAATACGTTAATGGAATCCATAGTTCTTTAGACTCCCCTTTTAATGCAACATACGCTGCCGTTCCTAGCCCAATAGTCGCCAAAACTGCCGACGCTTCACCACTCCAACACATACAAACCCCTTGCTTTAAACTTGTTATTATTATTTACAAAACCCTAAATTATACCTTATTCTATAGGCTATAATTATAAATATAGGGGCTTTTTAAGTGGGTTTAATACAAAAAACCTGTGCGATCACTTCGGGGTGTTATTTCCTGTATGTTTCTTATTGTTGGGTGTCGAGTCGCTAGCCGTTAGGTCCTTATGCTTTACTCATTTTACAACAGCTTAAAATTTCCTAGTTAGGCGTGTCTATGGTAAAACATAAGGCTATTTGCTTTCTCTCACTCTACATAAGAGCGCTATCTTGATTCATTGTTTATCGACAAAACTTTTTCGCCTTAGCTTAGCCCTTGTTTTTTTATGTTATCAGCCTTTAGTGAATGCCGCTGATAGACCTGTCATTGCAGCAGCGGCCAGTGTTAAGTTTGCTTTACAAGAGATTGCGGCAGCTTTTCAGCAAGACACGGGGAAATCATTACGTATTAGCTATGCCTCTTCAGGTAATTTAACGCGACAAATAATGCAAGGCAGCCCGTTTGAATTATTTTTATCGGCGAATGCTGGGTATGTCTCGAAATTAGTGCAGCAACATAAAACTCAGGGACAGGCCAATATTTATGCTTTAGGGCGCTTAGCATTGATTAAACCTAAGCAATCCACGCTTTTATTGGATGCAAATTTACAGGGGCTTAAGCTTGCTTTGCAACAAGGAAAAATTAAACACTTTGCAATGGCCAACCCAGAACATGCGCCTTATGGGGTTGCGGCACGTGAGACACTACAAAGCCTTAAGTTGTGGGAGCCTTTGCAAGCTAAGCTAGTATTAGGTGAAAATGCAGCGCAAGCGGCACAATTTACCAGTTCTGCAGCGGCTGAGGCAGGGCTTATTTCTTATTCTTTGGCGCTAGCAACCGTGTTACAAAAGCAAACAGAGCATGTCTTAATTCCTGCGACACATCATCAACCGTTACAACAATCCATGGTCTTATTAAAGAATGCGGGGGAGACTGCGCAGCACTTTTTTAATTACCTACAACAAGATAAAGCGCGCGTTATTTTATCTCGCTATGGCTATAGCGCACCTTAAGCAATGGATTGGCAAGCCTTAGCTTTATCGGTCAAATTAAGTCTAGTCACGCTAGTTTTTTTATTGCCTATTGGGCTCTTTTTTGGGCGCTGTTTGGCGTACCGAAACTTTTGGGGCAAGTCTTTGCTGCAAACTTTGCTCGCTTTACCTTTGGTATTGCCACCGACGGTATTAGGTTATTATTTACTGGTCGCTTTTAGCCCTAATCAGGGGCTGGGTTTATGGTTGTCGAATACCTTTGGTACGACCTTAATTTTTAATTTTCAGGGTTTAGTGCTAGCGTCTATCATTTTTAACCTCCCTTTTGCTATTCAGCCTATGCAACGCGCTTTTGCAGCGATTCCTTTGGATATTCGTGAGGCAGCGGCTTGCTGTGGTATGAATCCTAAACAGGTGTTATGGAAAATTGAATTGCCCCTCGCCTGGCCGGGAATTGTTTCGGCAATGGTGATGTGCTTTGCGCATACTTTAGGTGAGTTCGGCATTGTCTTAATGGTCGGTGGAAATATTCCTGATGAAACTCAAACTATCGCAATTGCTATTTATGATCGTGTGCAAGCCTTTGATGATCATGCCGCTGCGTTGATGTCCTTGAGCTTGCTCGTGTTTTCTATGCTCACGATTTCATTGACCTATTGGCTGTCTGAGCGCTATCAATCAAAGCATGTCTAATTCCGCAATTCATATCTCTTTACAACAAACTCAGCCGATTCCACTCGCCGTAGAATTGAGCTGTCAGTCAGGGGAACTACTTGCCTTAGTAGGACCGTCTGGGAGTGGTAAATCAACAATTTTACGTGCAATTGCAGGCTTATACCGCTCTCAACAGGCACGTATTGTGTGTCAGGGGGAGGTTTGGCAAGACAGTGAAACACAGTTGTTTTTAGCCACTTATCAGCGCCATGTGGGCTTGGTTTTCCAGAATTATGCCTTGTTTCCCAATATGACTGTTTTAGAAAATGTACAACAAGCACTCTTGCCCTTAGCTAAACAGCAGCAACGGTACGAGGCATTGGCCTTATTAAAAAAAGTACATCTTGAGGGCTTGGAACA
>WTCM01000003.1 GCA_013138595.1 Methyloprofundus sp.
TTGTGACTGAAAATCATCAATAACCTCTGCAAGTAAAGCGGCAATGTCCGAGTCTTTAAAGGCTTCGTTGAGGTCGGGGTGAGCTTGCGAAGCGTAAAACAGTGTGATCGGTTTACGTGATCCCGCGAGTAATCTAATCGAGTCTTTTAGTTGGTGCTTAATAGGGTCTGCAATTCCTTCACCATCAAAGAGTAATACATAAGCAACCAATAGGGATTTGTCATCGGAAACGAGTATATGCACAGGTATTTCAGGGTGAGCGAGCAGGCTTTCAAGCTCCATAGTTTCTAAAGCACGTCCGTATGAAATAGCAAGTTCAGGGTGATGATAGATACGTTTATGGTCATAGCCCCGCATCGTAAATAATTTGATTTTACGCATGTTGTTGCTAACGTAATCGCGCTCAAACCAGTCATCACTATCAAACATTTCCTTACCATAAAAGGGTTTGCGTGATGTTGGGGTGGAGCTAAAGTTGTTAAACGTGGTAGCAATATTCTGTGCTGATTTTCCATCGTTCGCAGTATCCCCCATATAATTATGAATCAGGGTAGGGATAAGCGCTAATATTAATAGCACACAGACTGGAGTGGCATAACGTGAAGAAATCATAGCTTTATTCTTGAATGGGGGTTTGAGTAGGGTCTTCCTGAATAGGGTCTTCCTGTCCTAGCCAGAAAATAACGGGTAATGCGATCACAAAGGTTAATAAACCAGATATCTCATGTGCCGCAGTCGCTAAAATATCTAAACCTAGCCAGTGAACAAGCAGTGTGAGTATAAAAACTCTGACGATATTCACCGCAATAGCTAATGGAATGGCAATGCCTAACACCAGTACTCTACGAATGGTACTAGAACATAAATAAGCGGTTAATATGGCAATTGTAATCGTGGCATAAAGGATTGAAAAACCACTACAAGCATCGGCAACACGCAAAGAGCCATTGGGGATTTGAATAAGTGTACCTGAAGTATAGTTAGTGATATTAAATAGGTTTAACAACCACCCTGTTGCTCTAGTGGCTATATGGCGTAGCAGTAAGTGTAATGATTCGGTAAAAGCTAAAGGAATGGGTAAGGTAAAGATCAGCATAGACAGTGGAAATAAGATTGCCTTAGTTCGCTCTGTGCCTAAAAATAAAAATGCTAAGCCTGGTAAAGCGAGAAAAAATGCTGCAGCCGCTAAGAGTTGTGTATGCATCCCCGCATCTAACATATGTAATAACAGGGCAGGAATTAAAAATAAAAAGCCCCATGCAGATGAGCTACTGGGTAAATCCTGCTTCTTTTTTAATTCTTTCCAGATCAGGTAAGCCACCACACCCGCCATTAAGATACTATGCCCATTATGCCAAACACCCATGGTCCAGCGTTCAAATAACCAGTAAATAGTGGGGGCATATAAAAGAGCCAGTAAGAGCCATATTAACCAAATTAATTTGGGGCTATTTTTTTCTAAACGAATAGTATTATCTTGGGGCTGAGTATCCATAAGCTATATTTATCAGAAATGTCTATTGTTGCGAGGGCTTAATTCTAGTACTCATTATATCAATAACTGCTTGAGTTACTATGCTTAAATCTGTTGATGTTGGTAGGGCTAATTGAGCAAAGCAGAAAATTTAAGCTGGGATACTATAGTAGAGTATGCACTAGGTATCTTTCGCCAGCATTAAGGACGCGCGGTATATCCTAGGTACTGTTTGCTCCGCCTTAAATGCATCGCGCATAAAATACTTGCCATTTATTCGGCTATTAATTGTTCCAATTGTTTAATGAACTGTGGGTACTGCTGTAAGGCGTGTTTAATCGTGGCAATATCAAAACTGTCTATCGCCATGATAAGCTGTGCACTATAGTCTTGAAGCTGAGTGACAGGGTATTTTTCAGAAGCTGCTTTTAGTAAATGGCTAAACTCTTCAATTTCTGCAATATTATTACTATGTCTGATCGCTTCGCATTGCTCATTTAGTTTTTTTAGCGCCTCTATAGCAGAAGTTAGATTTGCTCGGTTAAGTGTATTTAAAGTTGCTGGGGTGATATTAAGCTGTGCTTGTGTGGGAATTTCTTTTTCTTGGGGCAGGTATTTTGCTAATTCCTGTATGAGTTGTTGAGTGTCGATCGGTTTTCTTAGGTAGCCGGCAAAATGACTACTTTTAATTTGGTCAAATTCTTCTTTGAGGACAGAGGCCGTTAACGCAACAATAGGAGTAGTCGAAAATTGACTAATTTTTTCAGCGGCTTGATAGCCATCCATTTCAGGCATCTTAATATCCATTAAGATTAAGTCAAAGTCTTGTTGTTGGCAAAGCTTAACCGCTTCCAGCCCATTATTTGCAGTATTGATGTGTAATTTTGTCTGCTCAAACATCGCGTGTAATAAAGTACGATTATCTTTAATATCATCAACCACTAAAATATTTGCCGCGGAAAAGTCATTTAAGGAAAGAGTCTTAACAGTGTTTAATTTATCTTGTGTGATGCTATCCAGAATATCGACTGCTAATAATTTAATCGTAAAAGTAGAGCCTTGACCTAGTTGACTGTTTAAGTATATTTCACCGCCCATCATTTCTACTAAACGCTTACTGATAGAAAGACCTAGCCCTGTTCCACCATATTTTCTGATACTCTGCCCGCTGGACTGTTCAAAATTATGAAAAACACGTTGCTGTTGATCTTCTGCAATACCAATACCCGTATCGATGACATCAATAAATAAGTCTAATTGGCTATCGCTTTGTTTTGTACCGTGCACTTTGATTTGAATAAAGCCTTGTTCGGTAAATTTAATCGCGTTACCGGTTAAATTAAATAAAACTTGGCGTAAGCGTACAGGGTCTAATAGTAGAGATAAAGGCACTGTATCCGCTATCTCAAGACTAAAATCGATAGATTTATTAGCCATTTTCAGGCTAAAGATAGCCTCCAATTCAGCAAATAAATCATGGGGATGACAAGTCACTTTATTAATGTGTAATTTTCCAGCCTCAATTTTGGATAAGTCTAAAATATCATTAATTAAGACTAATAAATTATTGCCCGCCGACTGAATGGTTTGACTAAATGACTTAAGTTTCGGATCTTCTAGCTGATTGTTTAAGAGCTCGGTAAAGCCAATAATCGCATTCATAGGCGTGCGAATTTCATGACTCATATTCGCTAGAAATTCAGACTTCGCTTGATTAGCTGCTTCTGCAGTTTCTCTAGCAGAGCGAATAGAGGCCTCCATCTCAAGACGCTCAGTCATATCAATGGCAATGGTTAATAAGGCATTTTGTTGATTAAAGCTAATCGGTAGCATTGAAATCATCATCGAGCGCAGAGAGCCATTCGGGTGCTTAAAGGCAATAATTTTTTGTTCTACTTTGCCCTGTTCACTCAGTAATTGAATCACTTCTTTACGTTCATTAGGATCGGCATAAAAATCAGCAATATTAAGCTGATCAAGGGTATCTTTAAAGGCCTTATACTCACTCAATACTTTATGGTTAACAGATAACAAATGGCCGTCATAAGAGGTCACTAATATTTGTAGTGGTATGCTATCGATAATAGCTTGTGTTTGTGCTTCCAATTTTTTACGTAAGGTGACCTCTTTCGCAAGCTTACGATTCCAATAAATAAAAATACTAAAACCTAACAAACTAATCGCAATAATCTTACTCAGTAGAGAGTAGTTGAGGTGACTGGCATATTTAGGTTTTCCCCATTTTTCAAGAATATGTTGTGATTGTAAGTTGGAATCTGGTGTTTCAGATAAGACATCAATTTCCCCTTGTTTTACTTTGGCAACCGCTTCTGACCAGCCGCCAGGGTAAGGAATGACTTTTACCTGAAGGCCTAACTTTTCCTCAATCAGTTTTAAGTGCTCAGCCACAATACCTATATATTCC
Organism: Methyloprofundus sp.; assembly: GCA_013138595.1. Lineage (GTDB taxonomy): Bacteria > Pseudomonadota > Gammaproteobacteria > Methylococcales > Methylomonadaceae > Methyloprofundus. The sequence continues at coordinate 3,900 of WTCM01000003.1, forward strand.
CCTTGACTATTAAATGCCTCATAAGGTAGCCAATAAGGGTCTCCGGTAAAGCGAATAATAGGGTGTGTGCTTATCCACTCTTGCTCTGCTGTGGTTAATTGAAAGCTTTGAATTAGCGGGGTGTTTTCTTCGGTGACTGCAAGCCCTGTGTCACTTTTTTGTTTATTAGCAGGTTCAAGGGTTGCATACAGTAGCGAGCTAAATAAAAATAGCGCAACAAGGAAAGTTATAATGCGAGGCGTGGTCATAGTCGAGTACCCACTTAAATTAAATCAATAAACTCACTAAGGTGCTGCTGCATAATATCCACCAGTTCAGGGTCAAAATGTGTGCCACGATTATCTAAAATATAGTTAACAGAAGCCTCAGCAGTCCAAGCTTCTTTGTAACACCTAGGGTGAGTAAGCGCATCAAACACATCGGCTAAAGCGACAATGCGTCCGTAGATATGAATGCCTTCTCCTTTTAACTGTCGCGGATAACCTGTGCCATCCCACTTTTCATGGTGTTCATGTGCAATAATAGCCATACCCCCTTTGTTATGGTTTAAGTTCCTTCAGCTTGCTGCTAACATCCTAAGTAGCTTAGTCACTGCTTAGTCACTAACAGCAAGACAAAGAACTTATTCCGTCCATTCTTTTAATGACTCTATTACTACCTCTCTCATAACATCATTGTCTTCAAATAGATTGGGCAGTTCAAAATATACCCACCGTTCAAGATCGGTAAGTTCATCTATTTCATCAAGTAAATCAATCCCTGTAATACTTTTATCTTTGCCAAGTCTCTCACATATTTCATTGATCAATTCTCTA
>WTCM01000219.1 GCA_013138595.1 Methyloprofundus sp.
TTGGTTTTGAAGAAACGTTAAGAACCAAGCTACTAGAACAAGTCCCCGAACAAAACGACATGGTACTGCGCTTAATTGATATGGCCCAGCAGATGCTGGACTCTGCAAAAGGAGGCGTAGTCGCGGGCTTTGGTTTAATCGTATTATTTTGGTCAGTACTCAAAGTGATTAGCAATATTGAGGAGTCCTTTAACCAAATATGGAAAGTTAAAAAAGCTCGCAGTATTGGGCGTAAGCTGAGTGATTACTTATCCCTGATGCTATTAGCACCTTTATTATTTATACTTGCCGGGAGTATTGATGTTTATGTACAAACCCAGCTTACTTCATTAATTAATGCGATCGCATTACCTGGGACATTCTTCTTTTTACAACTACTTAACTATTTGTCCATTTTTATTTACTGGAGTTTATTTAGCTTTGTGTTTATTTTCATGCCCAATATCAAGGTCAATTATTTATCGGGGATTTTTGCAGGCGTGATTGCGGGTACGATCTATCAAGGCTTATTAACTTTATATGTCTCCTTACAAATCGGGGTCAGTAGTTATAATGCGATTTACGGAAGCTTTGCCGCCTTGCCCTTATTTTTGATTTGGTTACAAATCACTTGGTTTATTGTGCTTTTTGGTTCTGAATTATCCTATTTTTACCAAAATATAGAGCTGTATCAATTTAACCAGAAATTTAAGACATTAAATTATGCGTCTAAAATAGAGCTGTCACAATTAATAATGCAAACAATTATTAGCCGCTTTAGCGAACCTGATAAGCCTGCTTATTCGGCAAAACAACTCAGCCAACAATTAGAACTCCCTATTACGATTGCCTATAATTTGTTAGCAACGCTAGAAGCAGCGCAGTTATTAACGGTGATTGATAGCGACAGTTTAAAAGAAGAAAGCTATCAACCACGTTGTGATGTACGCTTGCTGAGCAATGAATATATTGAACAGGTACTAAAACATCATGGCGAGGCTTACCATAGCCCTGCGCACACGGTTTAATTCTGGATAAAAACCGCCCCAAAACGCGTTTTAGGCTCCAGTTTGTCACTGCTCATTCTTCACGGGTAAATACAGGTGAAACCGCGCCATTCCCGAAGTCTTTTAGCGGAAATCTACAGATACCTCTATTCTATTTTCACCAGCATCCCTTTATAAATCCATTTCTCCAGACTACTTATTTGCTTATTCGTTAAAGCAATGCAGCCACGCGTCCAATCAAACAGGCTGTGCACTTGTTTATTTCCTTTGCCTAAGCCATGTATCCCAATACTCCCGCCTAAAGCCGTACTTTGCGGCGGTATTCTATTCTGTTGCTGTGCAGCCACGATACGCTGATAGGTTTTATGCGAAATCCGCGCATCCAATAAAGCTAAATTAGCATCTTCAGCGGATGGATAATTTAAGCCAAAAAAGGTTTTATAACGGCTTTTAGGGTTGGTATGAGTAATTTTATACGTCCCTAAAGGCGTAATACCATCGCCTCTTTTTTGCTTCAGCCCTGCCCCTCTTCTACCGATAGAAATTTGCTCAAATGTTGCTACAATCTGTTCACCTTGTTTTACCTCAATCACTTTAGCTTGCGTATCCACTAATAACCAAACCGCTTGCTGAGCATTGCTATGAGAATAATAAAAAAGACTGAATAAAAAAATAAAATAGCGCATAAATGATTATAATATATGACTGAAATAAAAAGCTTAACTTCTCTTATCACAAGGCGCTATTATGCAAATAAATACGATACAAACTCAAGCTTATTCTGACCAAAAACCTGGTACATCCGGTTTGAGAAAAAAAGTAAAAGTCTTTCAACAAGATCATTACTTAGAAAATTTTGTACAATCTATTTTTTCGTCCTTAGAAGAAAGTGATAATAAAAGCTTAGTGATTGGGGGCGATGGGCGTTATTTTAACCGAGAAGCCACACAAATTATCGTTAAAATTGCGGTTGCTAATGGCTTTACTGACTTTATCATCGGACAGGATGGCTTATTATCCACACCTGCCGTCTCCCACCTTATTAGAAAATATAAAACACTCGGTGGCTTAATCTTATCTGCTAGTCATAACCCTGGCGGCCCTGATGAAGATTTTGGCATAAAATATAATATCAGCAGCGGCGGCCCCGCGCCTGAGCAATATACCGATGATTTTTTTGCGTATAGCCAAACTATCTCCAGCTATCAAATAGCAGAATTAGACGATATAGACCTAAATACTCTAGGTGAACAAACCATAGGCAATATCAATATACGCATTATTGACCCTGTGGATGACTATGCCGAATTAATGGCGAGTTTATTTGATTTTGATTTACTCAAAAGTGTCATTAGTACAGGTAAATTAAGCCTACGCTTTGATGCGATGCATGCCATTACAGGCCCTTATGCCAGCCGTATACTAGAAGATATTTTAGGCGCGCCAAAAGGTTCAGTCATCAATGCCATTCCTTTAGAAGATTTCGGCGGACATCATCCTGATCCTAATTTAGCGCATGCAAAAGAACTTGCAGAGCTTATGTTTAGTGCAGATGCAACTGACTTTGCCGCCGCATCCGATGGTGATGGCGATAGAAATATGATTTTAGGCAATAATATTTTCGTCACCCCTAGCGATAGCTTAGCGATTATTGCGGCAAATGCACAACTTGCGCCTGGTTATGCCGCCGGCATTAGCGGTGTGGCACGTTCTATGCCGACTAGCCAAGCAGTTGACCGTGTTGCCAAAGCGATGAACCTGCCTTGTTTTGAAACCCCTACAGGCTGGAAATTTTTTGGTAATTTATTAGATGCCGATAAAATCACCCTGTGTGGTGAAGAAAGTTTTGGCACAGGCTCTAGTCATGTACGTGAAAAAGATGGGCTATGGGCAGTCTTATTCTGGCTGAATATACTCGCTAAAAAAGCACAGCCCGTAAGCCAAATTGTGCATGAACATTGGGCAAAATATGGACGTGATATTTATTGCCGCCATGATTATGAAGCGGTAGACACAGAGATTGCGAATGCTATTATGGATCACTTACGCTCTCAACTCAGCGCATTAGCAGGGCAATCTTTTGCTAGCTACACGGTGGATTATGCGGATGAGTTCAGTTACACCGACCCTATTGATAATAGCGTCAGTGAACAGCAAGGGATTCGTATCGGCTTTACTGATGGGTCACGAATTATTTTTCGTTTATCAGGCACAGGCACGGTTGGCGCAACCCTACGTATTTACTTAGAAAAATATGAAGCGGATGCAACGAAACACGCGCAAGACCCACAAGATGCACTGGCTGAATTAATTGAATTGGCGGAGCAATTTTGTCAGGTTAAACAACGCACAGGGCGTGTTGAGCCAACGGTCATTACATAAAACAAGTCGTATGTAAAACTTAGAGACGGAGTGAATACCCCGTCTCACTCAGCTGGGCGGGATATTCATCCCGTCCACAACGCTTTAAGCACACAGACTATTACTCATCCACAATCAAACCATCAACCATGTGTAGCACCCTATCCATACGGTTTGCTAGCTCTATATCATGGGTCACAATTAAAAAACTAATCTTTAACTCTTGATTCAATTCCAACATCAGTTGGTAAATACTTTCTGCCGTTTTACTGTCTAAATTACCTGTCGGCTCATCCGCTAAAATACACTTCGGCTTATTAATTAAAGCACGCGCAATCGCAACTCGCTGCCTTTCTCCCCCTGATAGTTCACCTGGCTTATGTTTGGCTCGATGTTCCAAGCCTACACGCCGCAAAATTTCTTCTGCTTTGAGTTTGGCTTGTGCCACCGAATCACCGCCGATTAAAGCGGGCATACTGACATTTTCTAAAACGTTAAATTCACCTAATAAATGATGAAACTGATAGATAAACCCCAGTGAACGATTACGTAGCTTTGAAAGCTTCGCTTGGCGTACTTTATTTAAGTTCACGCCCTCTAAAATCACCTCACCACTGGTGGGTTTTTCTAACCCCCCTAATAAATGTAATAAAGTACTTTTTCCTGAGCCCGAACTGCCCATAATAGCGACACGCTCGCCTTCATTAATCGCGAAATCCACACCTTTTAACACAGAGACATCTAAGTCCCCCTGCTTAAAGCGCTTTGTCAGTTGCTTACATTGTAAAATAACCGAACTATTCATAACGTAAAACCTCTGCTGGATTAACTCGTGACGCTTGCCAAGCAGGATAAAGAGTGGCTAATAAAGATAATAAAAAGGCAATAATAGCAATGGCATAAACATCTGCCCAGACTAATTTTGACGGTAAACTGCTAATATAATAAACATCGGCCGCCATAAAATTGACTTCAAAAAAGCGCTCTATCGCTGGCACAATGGTTTCTACATTGAGTGCTAATAACACACCACCCGCGACCCCTAATGCAGTCCCTATCAGACCTATCGTTGCACCTAATACAATAAAAATACGCATCACCGCCATCGGTGTTAAGCCTTGGGTTTTTAGAATCGCTATATCGCCACGTTTATCGGTGACTACCATGACCAGAGTTGAAACAATATTAAAAGCAGCCACGGCGACGATTAATAATAAAATAATAAACATCACCCGTTTTTCAGTCTTAATCGCTTGAAAAAAGTTACTATGTGCTTTAGTCCAATCGCTGACATAATAACGCCCTGCTAATTTTCGCCCTAACTTATGCGTAATTTCTGGGGCATTAAATAAATCATCCAACTTTAAGCGCATTCCTGTCACATTATTATCTAAACGAAATAATTTGGCGGCATCTTCAATATGAATAATCGCCATATTGCGATCATATTCATACATACCGACTTTAAAAATACCACTCACAGTAAAACGACGTAAACGTGGAATAATGCCAGCGGGAGTAGAATTTACTTGCGGGCTAATGACAGTGATTTTATCGCCGACTTGAGCGGATAAAAAAGTGGCGAGTTCAGCGCCGAGTACAATTTGGTATTTGCCTGCTTTTAGGTCTGTTAAAGCCCCTTGTTGCATTTTATCCCCGACCTCAGAAACCGCAGATTCTTGTTCGGGTACAACTCCGCGTAACAATGTTCCGCTGACTCTGCGCCCTGCATTAATCATCACTTGACCACGCACAAACGGAGCCATACCTTCGATATGCGGCTGGTCTTTAAGCTGCTCTTTTAAAGCAGGCCAGTTTCTGAGTTGGTTGCCATTCCCTGTCACTGTCGCATGCGCGGTCATCCCGAGAATACGATGGCGTAATTCAGCTTCAAAGCCATTCATGACCGAGAGTACGGTAATCAGTGCAGTCACACCTAAGGCGATACCTAGTACAGAAGTGAGGGTGATAAAAGAAATAAATTGTGTTCGGCGTTTTGCGCGTGTGTAGCGCAAACCGATATTTAAGGAAAGCGGTTTAAACATAAAATCATTAACAATAAAATATTAAATGGTTGAGTTACCAAGAAGGCGGCAGCTCAACCGACGGGCTGTTTATCTATTTACAAGCAGGGCATAAGCCGTATAGATATAAACTGTGGTCTGTCAGTTCATAACCTAATTTCTCAGCAATTTGGTCTTGGCGTTGCTCAATGATCTCATCGATAAACTCATCGACTTTGCCACACTTCACACAAACCACATGATCATGATGATTGCCTTTGTTTAATTCAAACACTGAATTACCGCCTTCAAAATGATGGCGAGTCACTAAGCCAGCGGCTTCAAACTGGGTTAATACACGATAAATCGTCGCTAAACCAATTTCTTCATTGTCTTTCAGTAAAATTTTATAGACTTGCTCAGCATTTAAATGACGCTCGTTGGTTTCGCGCTCCATAATTTCTAAAATCTTTACACGGGGTAAAGTGACTTTTAAGCCTACATCTCTTAATTCTTGAGTTTCCACTCTTTTTTTCTCCTAGATACAACCAGTTTTGATAGAGTATATACTAATATGCTTGTTAAGCTTTATAAACACCCCATTTTTATCCAACATCAGGTATGATAAACGCCTAATTAACTCGTATTTTTATTTAATACCCTATTCACAAAGTACTTTTTTAAATTGATTGATATGTTTCAGATTCTGCGTTTTTTGGCTTTAATTGCCTTGCCTATCATTATACTACCCGCCTGCTCCACTTTGGCTATTGATGTACCCTTTGTGTATGAAATTGATGTAGACCAAGGCAATGTGATTGACCAAGATATGATTAACCAATTACGACCAGGCATGACTAAGCGCCAAGTGATTTATGTTCTTGGCTCTCCTTTAATGATAGATCCTTTTACCACCGATCGTTGGGATTATATTTACTCACAACACCCAGGTAGTGAAGACCGGTTCCAGCAACGTATTGCCTTATTTTTTAATGGTGATGTATTTGTTCGTGGCGGGGGCGATTTAACCCCTGAGGAAAACCCAGGCCCTCCACCTTCTAAAGAAATGACCGTCAATGTACCCAAGCGTGTCCTAGACAAAACTTTATACGAAATCATTACAGGCTGGTTTATTTGGGCTGATGAGGACGAAGAGTTTATATACGATGAAGATAAGGGTACCGAATATCAAAATGACGTATTTCAACAGGAACAAGATCAAGGGCTTGTTATTCAATAATGCTTGCTAGCCTAATAAAAAATACCCAAAACGTGTTTTGGACTCCCTAACGCTGTTGCTTAAGTGCCCTTTCACGCCGTGCTTGCATCGGGTCTATGTTTAAAGAGCGGTAAATTTCTACGCGATCATTTGCCTGTAAGACTTTCTTTAAAGTACAAATTTGGCTAAAAATACCGACTTTATTTTTAGCCAAATCTATTTCTGGGTAATGTTTTAGAATGCCTGATAGCTGTATGGCACGCTCTACCGTATAGGGCTCAGTGAGCTGTATAGGGATAATCAACTGTTCTTCAGCTTTGGCATAGGCGACTTCTAACTTCACTATTTATTCCTTGAAAAATCCCCACTTAACACAGGACACTGTAGGGTATCGCACTGCGTACCTTTCATTAGGATTAGATATGCGCTGCATCACGCTTCATACCTTTCTCGGCATTAGGTATGCGATGCATACCCTACAGTTTTTTATCTCACCTTAAGTCTTATACAGCTGCTTAGCCCGATCTGTAAAAGAAGTCACCATCGTATTACAAATTTGATTAAAGACCGCTCCAAAGGCAAGATTAGACAACAAACCGTTCATTTCAAACTCTAAATCTAGGGTAATCTTACTGGCATCTTCGCGTAACGGAATAAAATGCCACACACCATCTAAAGAAGAAAAAGGACCATTCAACAAAGACACCACCACACGAGTGCCCTCTTCATTCAAGTTACGTGTGGCAAAAGCATGTTTAAAACCCGCTTTGGCAATTTGTAATTCAGCCTCCACAATACTCCCTTGGCGACTGATAATACGACTTCCCGTACACCACGGTAAAAACTCTGGGTAAGCTTCAATGTCCGTGACAATATCATACATTGTCTGTGCTGAATGCTTAATTAAGGCACTTTTTTCTACCGTCGTCATTAGCTGAATATCCCAAAAACACCGAGTACATTTAAAAAGACGATAAAAACCGCAGCAGGTGCCACATAGCTGACTAAAAATTTCCAAACACTAAATAATTGATTATTAATCTCCAGCTCATCTTGACTGTGTTTTGCCAGCATCACTCTACCTGCAAATAAGGCAATAAAGAAGCCGCCTAATGGCAACATAATATTTGCCGTTAAATAATCGATGGCTTCAAAAAAGTTAGCGCCAAAAATAGTCACTTCAGACCATTCATTAAACGATAATACCGTGCCCATACCTAGCACCCAAACTAAAGCCCCCATGATGACACTCGCCTTTTTACGGCTAACATTAAAGCGTTCGATACACCAAGCAACCGCAGGTTCAATTAATGAAATCGCAGAAGACAGTGCCGCAAAGACTAATAAAACAAAAAACAATAAACCAAATAACCAGCCGCCTGTCATATTACCAAAAGCAATGGGTAAGGTTTCAAAAATTAAACCAGGCCCTGAACCTACCGCTAAATCATTGGCAAACACAATAGGGAAAATAGCCATCCCTGCTAATAAAGCCACGGCTGTATCCGCACCTGCAATAATCATCGCTGTTTTAGCAATAGAAATATCTTTCGGCAAATAAGATCCGTAAACCATAATCGCGCCCATACCTAAACTTAAGGTAAAAAAAGCATGCCCCATCGCCGTTAACACCGCTGCTCCAGTGAGCTCAGAAAAATCTGGTTTAAATAAAAACTCTAAACCTTGCATATAAGAACCTGTAGTCATGGCATAAGCCACCAATAACATCAGTAGAAAAAACAAACTAGGCATTAAAAAACGCACTGATTTTTCTAAGCCCCCACTCACTCCACGCGCCACAATAGACATAGTGGCAATAATAAACACGGTATGCCAAAAAGCTTGTTCTTTAGGGCTTGCTTTTAAATCTGCAAATAGCTGGCTAATGACCCCTGCACTTTCTCCCGAAAAACTGCCTGTAAAGGCTTTGGCCACATACGCCATTGACCAGCCTGCAATCACACTATAAAAAGATAAAATCAAAAAGCCCGCAATCACCCCTAGCCAACCTAAATACTGCCAGTTAGCACTTGCGCCTGCTTCTGCGGCAAGTGTTTTTAAGGTGTTGATAGGGTTTTGCCGCCCCCGTCTCCCCATCATCGTTTCGGCCATCATAATCGGAACCCCGATCAGCACAATGCACAGTAAATAAACCATCACAAAGGCTCCACCACCGTTTTCACCGGTGATATAAGGGAACTTCCAAATATTACCTAAACCAACAGCGGAGCCTGTTGCGGCAAGTATAAAAGCAAAGCGTGAAGACCACTGCTCATGAATAGGGGGGGGATTACTGGCCATTGAGTTACCTCGTCTAGGAAAAATTCTATTTGCAACTGTAAATTAAAGTAAAATACAGCAATTATTATATTTAATGTATCGCAGTACATTTTATTGGGTCTAATTCGTTTATATCCAATAAGACTCATTGAAGACGCGTTATTATACCTTTGTTAGTCTCGTATTAAAAAACAGAATTGATTAGCCATGGCTGGAAAAAAATCTAAGAAAAAAAAATCCGAAGATAATATCATTGCGAAGAACCGCTATGTCTCCCACGAATATTTTATTGAAGAGCGCTTTGAGGCGGGTCTTGTTTTAGAAGGTTGGGAAGTTAAAAGCATGCGCGAAGGAAAAGTGCAGTTGAAAGAAAGCTATGTCTTCGTTAAAAACGGTGAAATATGGATCTCAGGCATGCATATCTCCGCCTTAAATACTGCCTCTACCCATATCACGCCCTTTGCCACGCGCGTACGTAAGCTTTTATTAAACCGCCAAGAAATCGACAAAATAATTGGTAATGTAGAGCGTAAAGGTTACACACTCGTACCGACCTTTTTATATTGGAAAAATAGCCGTGCAAAATTAGAAATTGGCTTGGCGAAGGGTAAAAAATTACACGATAAACGCGCCACTGAAAAAGACCGCGATTGGCAGCGTGAAAAAGCGCGTAATTTGAAGCTTAATTAAGTTTATGGAAGTATTGGCTATGAAGCATAGAGCGTTCCACAAGCGATGCTTAAGCCAGTATATTGAGTGACAATAGATTAAATAAAAAGGACTGCTAGTGCAGTCCTTTTTATTTTGCAACGAAAAAACAAGGGAAACTAACTTAACCCACAACCGCACCAAGCTTGAAAATAGGTAGGTACATGGCGACAATCAGCCCCCCCACTAAAGTTCCTAAAATAACCATAATAAACGGTTCCATTAAACTACTTAAATTATCCACTAAGTTGTCCACTTCTTCTTCGTAAAAGTCGGCAACTTTATCTAGCATGGCATCAATAGACCCCGCTTCTTCACCAATAGCAAGCATTTGTATTACCATGTGGGGAAATAACCCTGTTTGAGTAATTGCATATTGCATACTCCGTCCTTCAGACACCTCTTCCCGCATACTCATCACAGCTTCGTAATAAACAATATTACCTGTCGCACCCGCGACAGATTCTAAAGCCTCCACTAATGGAACCCCTGCGGCAGACATGGTGGCTAAGGTACGAGCAAAACGTGCAATTGCTGATTTATTAAGAATCACCCCAATAATAGGTATCTTGAGCATTAAACGATCTAAAAAATAATTAAATTGTTTTGAACGTTTTTTAAAAAAACCAAAGGTTTTAACTGTCGCAAATACTCCACCCACCACATAGTACCAATAAGCGACCATCCAGTCCGACAAGCCCATTACCCATAAAGTAAAGGCAGGCAGTGTTGCACCAAAACTATCAAATAGCTCTTTGAATACAGGCACAACAAAAACCAGTAAAATAGCGGTCACGATAAAAGCAACCACAACAACGGCAATAGGATAGGTTAAAGCTTTCTTAACTTTAGCCTTAATGGATTCAGATTTTTCTTTATAGGTTGCAATTTTATCTAGCAAACCTTCTAAAATACCCGCTTGTTCCCCTGCATCGACAAGATTACAAAATAATTCATCAAAATAAAGCGGGTTTTTTCTAAGCCCCTCGGCAAGTGTGTCACCCACTTCTATATTTGCCTTAATGCTTAATAGTAATTCAGCCATACTAGGGTTTTCATGCCCCTTACCTATAATGTCAAAGGATTGTACTAAAGGAACCCCTGATTGCAACATGGTGGCAAGCTGCCGTGCAAAAATAGAAATATCTTTACTTCCAATAGGGGCTTTTCGTTTAGCAAATAAGGGCTTAGGCTTTTTCCTAATGGAAATGACACGTATCCCTTGTCTACGCAATTCTGCACGCCCTGCCATATCACTATAAGCGGTCACTTCTCCAGAGCTAACCTGCCCCTTCGCATCTTTGCCTTTCCAAATAAACTCTACTTGCTCTTGTGTTTCAGCCATAATTATTCTCTAGTCACTCGGTCGATTTCTTGAATGGAAGTAATGCCTTGTATTACTTTAAGTAAGCCCGAACGCCGCAGATCATTTACACCATCAAGTTTAGATTGCTCTGCCAACTCCATCGCGTTACAGCCTTCGAGAATACGCGCACGCATTGTTTCTGATATGGGCATCATTTGGTACAAGCCTACTCGCCCTTTATAACCTTCATTACAGCTATCACAACCTGGACCTGGTCCATAGGCGGTGAAACTGTTAATTTCTTCTTTTAGAAAACCTATCTCTAATAAAGCTTCTTCTGAAAGGTTTGCATCAACTTTACAGTGATTACACAGCCGCCTAGCGAGCCTTTGTGCCATGATAAGCAGTACAGAGGAAACAATATTAAAGGCGGGAATCCCCATTTGCATTAAACGGTTCAATGTTTGTGGCGCATCATTGGTATGTAATGTGGATAACACCATGTGTCCCGTTTGGGCGGCTTTGACGGCAATTTCTGCGGTTTCTTTATCTCGAATCTCCCCCACCATAATAATATCAGGATCTTGACGTAAAAAAGCCTTCAGTGCGACACCAAAGGTCAGCCCTGCTTTGGCATTCATATTGACCTGATTAATGCCCTCTACGGTGATCTCTACTGGATCTTCTGCTGTGGAAATATTACGCTCTACAGTGTTCAGTATATTTAAGCCAGTGTACAAGGACACTGTTTTACCACTTCCTGTCGGACCTGTGACTAATATCATGCCATAGGGTTTTTCGATACATTCTAAAAATATTTTTTTCTGTATAGGTTCAAAGCCAAGCTTTTCAACCCCTAATTGTGCACTAGTGGGATCTAAAATCCGTAAAACTACTTTTTCGCCAAATAACGTGGGACACGTATTAACCCGAAAATCAATCGCACTATTACGTGAGAGTGTCATTTTAATACGCCCATCTTGTGGTAATCGGCGTTCTGCAATGTCCATTTTGGACATAATTTTAATACGCGAAATAATTCGATTGGCAATCGCAGCAGGAGGCCTAGCTGCCTCATATAGCATTCCATCGTTACGATAGCGTATACGAAAGTTTTTTTCATAAGGCTCTAGGTGTATATCAGAAACCCCTTTTTTGATGGCATCTAATAAGATTTTATTAACATAACGCACAATAGGGGCATCATCTGTTTCACTTTTTGCATCTTCTACAGGTGCCTCTGTTCCATCTGAAAGGTCAATATTATCTAAGTCATCATCTAGCAAATCATCCATGCTAGTATCACTAGACTCTAAAAAGATTTCAATGGCTTTAACCAATTTATCCTCTTCGACAATGATTGACTCTAAATTTAAGCGGGTATGAAATTTAACATCATCCAATGCCTGAATATTAGTGGGGTCAGACAGTGCAACATAAAGCCGATTACCTTTTTTAACCAAAGGTAAAACATGATGCTTACGCATCAGTTGCTCACTAATAATATCCTCAGGAAGTGCCGATTTATCAAAGGCTGATAAGTCTAAAAAAGGCACACCAAATTCAGTCGCTGCTAAATTAGCAATTTCCATAGGCTTAACTAACTTTTTTTCAACTAAATAGCTAATTAATGGCGTTTGCTTCTGTTTTGCATCAGCACTATATTCCTTAGCATCCGCTTCAGCTAAAAACCCCTCATTGACAATGCATTTAAGTAGGCCACTGAGTTGTATATCTATTGAATTTGCAGACATAAAAACACTTAATTATTTTATATTTAATCATACTAATATAGATGAAAGCTGCAGGGTAGCAATAGCTTTGTTAAAAGCTATATTCCATCTGCCTAATTTTATACACGATTTTATTCGCTATTTTGAATGTGACTGACGCTCAAAGATACCATCCCTTAGGGGGATGGTATCTTTTTATCCAGCAAGCATTCAACTGTACGTTATCTACTTATGAAATACTGTGAGCTAAGTTTAAGCAACAACTTATAAGGATTGAATTTTAACTAATTGCTCATTAAAATTCACTAAAGAACTTTGTGCTTTAGCTAACTTTTCTCTTTCTTTTTCTATCACTGCCGCCGGGGCTTTATCGACAAACTTAGGGTTATTGAGCTTTCCCTCAATACGCGGTAAATCCTTCTCTAGTTTGGCAATTTCTTTTTCCAAACGCGCAATTTCAGCTTCTTTGTCAATCAAGCCAGCCATGGGAATCAACAGGCGTAAGTCATTCACTAAAGCAATCGCTGATTCAGGCGCCACTTCGCCTTCGGCTAAACAAGTGATTGACTCGATACGTCCCAATTTTTGTAAGTAAACCTGCGCTTGTGGCAAGTATTTCTCATCAGTTGCCGTAACGTTCTCCAATAATACAGGTAATGGCTTACCGGGTGCAATATTCATTTCACCACGAATACGGCGTACGCCTAGGATAAATTGCTTCGTCCATTCAATCGCTGCAAGGGCTTCTGTATCAACCTGTGTTGCATCCGCTTCTGGATAAGGCTGTAACATAATCGTATCCGCTTGTATGCCTGCTAGTGGTGCAACACGTTGCCAAATTTCTTCGGTAATAAAGGGCATAATCGGATGCGCTAAACGTAAGACTGTTTCTAAAACGGTTAATAGAGTCTTGCGTGTACCGCGTTGTAAGGCTTCATTATCAGACTGTAAAGAAATTTTAGAGAGCTCTAAATACCAATCACAATATTCATTCCAAATAAAATCATAAATTTCTTGTGCGGCATGGTCTAAACGATAGCTTTCAATCGCCTCACTAGTACTGACAGTGACTAGCTTTAAACGCGATATGATCCATTTGTCCGCCTGGCTGTATTCTAAATCACCGCCGTTTAAACCACAGTCTTGTTCTTCAGTATTCATTAATACAAAACGCGCCGCATTCCATATTTTATTACAGAAATTACGATAGCCTTCGATACGCCCACCATCTAAACGTACATCACGCCCAGTCGAAGCGAGTGACGCAAAGGTAAAGCGTAGTGCGTCAGTTCCATACGCAGGAATACCGTCTGGATAGGCTTTACGTGTCGCCTTTTCAACCTTTTCTGCTAAATGCGGTTGCATCATGCCAGAGACACGTTTAGTGACTAAATCTTCTAGGCTAATACCGTCAATTAAATCAATGGGGTCTAATACATTCCCTTTCGATTTAGACATTTTCTGCCCTTCGGAATCACGTACTAAACCGTGAATATAGACCTTTTTAAAGGGTACATCGCCCATGAACTTTTTACCCATCATAATCATTCTGGCGACCCAGAAGAAAATAATATCAAAGCCTGTGACTAATACGCTACCTGGATAATGCTGTTCTAATTCAGGTGTTTTTTCAGGCCAGCCTAAAGTAGAAAAAGGCCAAAGTGCAGATGAAAACCAAGTATCTAACACATCTTCATCTTGTCTTAAGGCATAATCATCCGCTAGCTCATGTTTTTCGCGCACTTCTTCAATGCTACGTCCCACATAAATATTACCTAGCTCATCATACCAAGCAGGGATACGGTGTCCCCACCAGATTTGTCGAGAAATACACCAGTCCTGAATATTATTCATCCAGTCATAATAAGTATTTTTCCAGTTATCAGGCACAAATTGAATTTCACCTGATTTAACCGCTTCTAAAGCAGGTTCTGCTAATGGCGCAACTTTTACATACCATTGGTCGGTTAATAAAGGCTCGATAATACTGCCTGAACGATCGCCACGGGGAACCATAAGTTTATGGTCATCAATTTTTTCTAATAAACCGAGCGCATCTAAATCAGCAACAATTTGCTTACGTGCTGCGACACGGTCTAAGCCTATATAAGCCGCTGGAATTAAATCACCTTCCTCTTCTTCGTTGGCACGAATGGACGCATCAACGGTAAAGATATTAATTAAGCCGCCATGAATTTGATCTTGAATAGAGGATATTTCTTTATGACGTGTCCATACTTCATAATCGTTAAAATCATGTGCAGGCGTGATTTTAACACAACCCGTACCAAATTCAGGGTCTACATATTCATCGGCAATAATCGGAATTAAACGCCCTGATAAAGGCAGTTTAATAAATTCGCCTAGTAGATGCTTATAACGCTCATCACTAGGGTGAATCGCGACCGCCGCATCACCTAACATGGTTTCAGGACGTGTTGTCGCAACCACTAAATGCCCTGTGCCATTCGATAATGGGTAGCGCATATGCCACATCGAACCATTTTCTTCTTCTGATAGCACTTCTAAATCAGAAACAGCGGTGTGTAGCACAGGATCCCAGTTAACTAAACGTTTACCGCGATAAATCAAACCTTCTTCATATAAGCTCACAAAGACTTCTTGCACCGCCTCTGACATACCATCATCCATCGTAAAACGCTCACGCGACCAATCGAGTGATGCGCCCATACGGCGTAACTGCTTAGTAATCGTACCGCCTGATTCTTCTTTCCAGTCCCAGATACGTTCAACAAATTTTTCCCGCCCATAATCATGGCGAGTCTGTCCTTCTTTATTGATTAAACGCTCTACCACCATCTGTGTGGCGATTCCTGCATGATCTGTGCCTGGTTGCCATAAAGTATTATAGCCTTTCATGCGATGGTAGCGCGTTAAGGTATCCATAATGGTATCTTGGAAGGCATGCCCCATATGCAAGCTACCCGTGACATTCGGCGGGGGAATCATAATACAAAAGGATTCGCCTTCTTGCTTAGGTGCAAAATAATCTTTTTCTTCCCAGTGGGCGTACCAGCTTTGCTCAATAGCGGCGGGGTTATATGTTTTTTCCATGTATGCGCTTGTGTTAATAAGTTTATAAATATATGGAGCTTATTGTAGCTTGGATTAGGCTTTAATTGTGTAAATAATCGTATGAGTATTGTGCAAGATGAATTGGGTTTGCAAGTGTAGCTCAGGACAAACGTAACTCAAACTTTACGTAACTCCTCCTTACATTCTCTTTAAATCATAATATATCGCCTAGACTGTATAATACAGCCCATTGTTCCACTTTTTTTTATAACTCTATGCCAAAATTAAATTTTTTATTACATCACTCTAGCTTAATGATTTCTGATTTAGACCGTGCTCTTACATTTTATACAGAAGCGATTGGCTTACAACAAATTGAACGTCCCGACCTTGGTTTTCCTGGGGCTTGGTTTGGGCTAGGCGAGCAACAACAGTTACATATTATTAAACTACCTAATATGGACCCTACCTCTGGCCGCCCTGAACACGGTGGGCGCGATAGGCATGTCGCTTTAACCGTGAATGATTTTGCAGCGGTACGTGCAAACTTAGAGGCAAAGAATATTGTTTATTCAATGAGTAAATCAGGGCGTAAAGCCTTATTTGTACGTGACCCCGATGCCAATGCGATTGAAATTATAGGTTTAGGTTAAAAAATATTGATGGATTTTTTCACTGCATATTTACCCGCTAATTTTTTTCACTGGTTTACACCGATTAGCAGTAGCTACCTATTGATTATTGCGGCTGAAATAGGCGATAAAAGTCAATTAATGTGTATGACTTTAGCCGCACGACATAGAGCCACTCCTGTGGTTCTTGGGTCGATTACAGCATTTGCCTTACTGAATACCTTAGCGGTTATTTTTGGTGTCGCGATTGCTAACTGGATACCCGATTATATTGTGGCTGGTGTGGTCTGCTTGCTCTTTCTGCTATTTGGCATACACGCACTTATTTTTACCGAGGAAGAAGAGGCTGAGGAAGTGCTACAGGAAAAAAGTGGTCGTAGTATTTTCTTCACTACGTTCCTATTAATCACAGTGGCTGAATTTGCAGATAAAACCCAATTAGCCGTGGTCGCTTTAAGTAGTACCGCGCTTCCTGCTGCTATTTGGATAGGCGCGACGCTCGCTTTAACAACCACGTCTATTCTTGCCGTTATTGCGGGGCGTGCTTTGCTGAAAAAAGTACCGCTCACTTTATTGCACCGTTTAAGTGGCGCTATTTTTATTATTTTAGCGGGGTTTGCGGGGCATCAGGCTTATATCAACTATTATTAACGGGATAAAAAGCCGTCCAAAACTCGTTCTGGGCTCCTATTCCTTTAAATCTTATGCCCAATTCTTATCCATTGCGCCGTCAAATTATCACCATGCCCATTCGCACGCAGATGTGCCATTTTTGCCTGTTTAAGTAAGCGCGACTTATCCATTTCACCACTAGCAAGGCCAATAAGCTCATATTCTTTGGTAAACTCCCAAAAGCCATCCGTACACAAAATAAACGTATCGCCTGGCTCAGGGGCTGGATAAATATGTACATCAGGCGCAAATTTATTGGCAATATTAACACTTCTTGTCAATTGATTTTGCTCTGGGTGCGTGCCCATTCGGTGCTCTAGCAACGCCCCTTCATCCATGAGCTTTTGTGGCACAGAATGATCTTTAGTACGCCAAAGAATACGCTCATCATTAATCCGATAAATACGTGAGTCACCGCAATGTGCGGCAATCACATAGTCTTCCATCACGAGTAAAATAACACAGGTAGTATGTGATTTTTGTGCATCAGGGTTATCAATAAAGGCATGCGCCATTAATTTAAC
Source organism: Methyloprofundus sp. (assembly GCA_013138595.1). GTDB lineage: Bacteria > Pseudomonadota > Gammaproteobacteria > Methylococcales > Methylomonadaceae > Methyloprofundus. The sequence goes on from WTCM01000219.1 coordinate 17,461, forward strand.
CGCCGCATTAAACCACATTAGCACCACTTTTTTAGGGGCTTTTTTAACCACAGGACCGAATTTACTCGCTAAAGTGACAAAGCTATGGCAAAAATAGCGCGAAGCTATTTCCCCCGCTTTATGTCCACCCAAACCATCAGCGACTATAAACAAAGCAAATTCTTTGTCGAATTTACTGAGCATATAATCTTGGTTATTAGCTTTATCCCCAATGCTAGTTAATTGATGAATGTCTATTTTAAACATTAAAGCCGAGCATTTCTCATTGTGCGTTTCATATCTCTTACGGCTGTCTCTAAGCCCGAAAAAACCGCTTGTGCAATAATAGAATGTCCAATATTTAATTCAACAATTTCTGCTATTTGACTAATCGCTTCAACATTGTATAAATTCAGCCCATGCCCTGCATTCACTTGTAAGCCTGCGCTATGTGCATACTTAGCAGCTTGCTGTATCCGTTTTAGCTCATCCTTTGCTTGCTGTGCATTTGTTGCATCCGCATAACGCCCCGTATGCAGTTCAATAACGGGCGCACCCGCACTAACCGCCGCATCAATTTGCTTTTCATCGGGATCTATAAATAAAGATACTTCAATACCTGACTCTGCAAGATGCGCACAAGCTCGCTGCATTTTCTCTGGGCTTGCAGCGACATCTAATCCGCCTTCCGTGGTTAACTCTGCTCTTTTTTCAGGCACTAAACAACAGGCAAAAGGCTGTACCTGACTGGCAATCGCCAGCATTTCATCAGTCACAGCCATTTCAAAATTTAAACGTGTGTCTATCACCTCCTTTAATAGAAACATATCGCGGTCTTGCATATGGCGACGATCTTCACGTAAATGTGCGGTAATACCATCGGCACCTGCTTGTTCTGCAATCAGTGCCGCTTGTACAGGGCTAGGATAAGTTGTACCACGCGCCTGCCTTAGGGTTGCAACATGGTCGATATTGACCCCTAATAAAATTAATTGATTTTGCATGATGATGTTTGTTTGAATTTGGAAATTAATTGACGACTGTGTAAGATTTTACCCTGCAAATGAAAGTCAATAACTTGACGCATTAACCATTTTGCTTGGTTTAATTGACTTTGCTCTGAGTAACTCTGCCGGTGCATTGCGATTAAGGTCGTGCCTTTTAAAGCCCCTGCACAATCAAGCGTTGCTCCCTGCTCTAGCATATAACGATAATTTTCCTCTGCTTGTATCGCTTTACCTGTGATCACATCACACTCTAAATTTAAGCCATAACCTAAAGACTGGATTAATTGAATTTCAAAAGTGCGTAAAGCGGACTCTACCTTGTGACTTGTTTTTAAAACCTGTAAACAGCTTAAATAATTTACAAACACATCGGGATATGGCTCCCCAGAAGGTATCAAATAACGAATTAATTCATTTAAATAAAAGCCACAATAAGTATTATTGCCTGCCAAAATAAATTCCGCATTGCCTTGCTCTATATTGCCTAATGTTTTTAAACTCCCTGTGCCAAAATAACTAATATTAATAGGCACAAAGGGTCTTAATAAGCCTAAGTAGGGAGACTTTTGTTGCTTAACACCTTTAGCTACCACAGAAACTCGTCCTGCAACATGCGTAAAGACATCAAGAATAAGGCTGCTATCCTGATAGTCATATTGATGTAGCAAAAAACCCGCCTGTAAGGCTAGCGCCATAATAATACCAATCCCAATATATTCTCGTAAAAGTCCCCCCCCTCAAGTGTTATCACTTACGTAGAATGGCTAGAGTCTCTTTTTGCGAAACCCACCATTTACAAGCTATATTTAAAGTGGGATAAACAGTATGTAGGGTATATCAGCGAAAGGTACACGATGCGATACCCTACTTAGGAACGTGTTAAGTTGATAAGCGGTAGATGTGGATTTGCCCACGCAGTCTCACAACTGTTAACTATTAAAACCTAAACTTTGCAAAGCACGCTCATTATCTGACCAACCTGATTTGACTTTGACCCAAAGTTGTAAATACACTTTAGCCCCAATTAAGGCTTCTATATCTTTACGCGCTTCCATACCGATACTTTTCAGTAACTCACCTTGCTTACCAATCACAATATTCTTCTGCGTTTCCCGCTCCACCCAGATTAAAGCATAGATTTTAGTGACGTGTGATAACTCTTCGTAACGCTCAATTTCAACGGTTAGGGCATAAGGCAATTCATCCCCTAAGCGACGCGTGAGTTTTTCTCTTACTATTTCAGCGGCTAAAAAACGCTCCGGGCGATCCGTAATTTGATCTTTTGGATAAATAATATTCCCTTCAGGCAATAAATCCATCATCAAATTATCTAATAACTTTAAGTTCGTTTGTTTTAAAGCAGAAATAGGCACAATTTCTTTAAAAGGAAAGCGCTCTTGTGCTTCTTTAAAAAAAGCAAACATCGCTTCTTTATTTTTAACCCGATCAACTTTATTCACCGCTAAAATAACCGGTAGCCCAGCTTTTTCTAACTTTTCAAAAATAACCTCATCATAATCTTGCCATGCTAAGCCATCAATCAACCACACCACTAAATCAACTCCTGCTAAAGTGGTATCCGCAGTTTTATTTAAATAACGATTAAAGGCTTTTTTATCACTACTATGCATACCTGGGGTATCCATATAAATAGCCTGGCCTTTATCATTGGTATTAATACCTAAAATTTGATGACGTGTCGTCTGTGGTTTACGCGACGTAATACTAATTTTTTGCCCTAATAAATGATTCATCAGGGTTGATTTACCTACATTGGGTTGACCAATAAAGGCAACATATCCACAATTCATTTAGAATCCTTAATTTTTTCTAACATTAATTCAGCGGATTGTTGTTCCGCTTTTTTTCTGGAAATACCTGTGCCAGTCATATTTTTTTTAAACAATGAAATCGTACAGCTCACTTTAAAGGTTTTTTCATGCGCTAAACCAGACTCGCTAATTAAGTTGTACTCAGGCACATCAAGCTGACGCGCTTGCATATATTCTTGTAAACGTGTTTTAGGGTCTTTTTGCCAATTATCTAAACGTAAATTTGCTAAACGTTCATCAAAAATTTTTAAAATCCAATTTTTACAAGGCTCTATACCTTGATCAGTGACGATAGCACCCATAATGGCTTCTAAAGCATCCGAAAGAATAGACGCACGCCGATAACCGCCACTTTTTAACTCACCTGAACCTAACACTAAGTAGTCGCCTAAGTGATGTTGACGCGCCAGTTCGGCTAGAGAATCTTGATTCACTAAACTCGCTCTAAGACGACTCAAAACACCTTCACTCGCTTGAGGAAACTTTTTAAACAAAGCCTCAGCGATGACAAAGCCTAAAATAGAATCGCCTAAATATTCTAAGCGTTCATTGTTTTTCGAGCCCATACTACGATGCGTGAGCGCCAATACAAACCATTTAGGGTCATTAAAGCTTAACTCTAATTTTTCACATAAAAGCTCAGCTGGTTTAATCACCGATGACTTACCTCAACAAAGTTATCAAAATCCACCCAAATACTTAGATTTTTAATAAAAGGCTCTTTCACATGATAGATTATTTGTACTTTTAAATAATCTAGCTCTTTAGTAATTGTGACATGTTCTTTCTTGATGACATTGATATTATTGATACCCAACTGCTTTCTCAGTGTTATAAATATCTCACGTTTACTTTTCGTTTCAATTTCAGGGCGGTTTTTTAAAGACTCAAGTGCCTGTACAACCTGTCCATGCGTCATATAAATAGGGCCGACTTTTAAAGCACACATCACTAAAAACCCAAGAATCATCATCACGACTATTAAAGAAAGCATCGTCATGCCTTGCTGCTTATTTGCTCTATATTGCATATTCCTCTCCTGTTATTGCATTATTGTATGACAGTACCAATACGATCAAAACCAATTCCTTTATGATCCCAGTCCCAGCTCATCCAGATAAAAAAAGCTTTACCCACTAAGTTTGCTTCAGGGACTGTTCCCCAGTAACGGCTATCGTTACTATTATCACGATTATCACCCATCATAAAATAATGCCCTTGTGGCACGACAAAGGTACCATTACGAATAGGTCTATTATGATGCACTAAAATATCATGCTCAACGCCCAGTAAGTCTTCATTTAGGATCTCAGCACCTGACATATTCTTGCCTTGCCCAACGCCTTCATAACGCCCTAAAGAAACTTGCTTAACGGCTTGACCATTCACAGTTAACTGCTTATTAAAATAAGAAATTCTATCGCCTGGTAAGCCGATTAAGCGCTTAATATAATCCACAGAAGGATTTTTTGGGTAACGAAATACCACCGCATCCCCTCTTTCAGGAGAACCCATGTCTATAATTTTTTTATTAATAATCGGTAAACGAACCCCATAGCTAAATTTATTCACTAGAATAAAATCACCAATTAACAAAGTCGGCATCATCGAGCCTGATGGAATTCTAAAAGGCTCGGCAACAAAAGAGCGCAATAAAAACACAATCAATACCACAGGAAAAAAAGAACGCGCATATTCAATCAGTAAAGGCTCGTTTTCTTCTTGGTATTCAATATTAGAACGCTTTAAATAAAACAGGTAGCCATACCAAATAACCCCTGTGACCACACTGGCTGCAAATAAAAAAAACGAAAAATCCAAATCCAATTCCATAGCGCTACTTATTCCTATGATTCTTTATTAACTTGTAAAACGGCTAA
>WTCM01000163.1 GCA_013138595.1 Methyloprofundus sp.
GCATCCCATCTTCAAAATAGTAGCCGAAAAATATTTAAAATTAGCGGTATTAACACTAATTTTAAATATCTGAAAAGCAAAAAAAGCTTAGCTCATAAACTACGACTTTCAATGTAGACGGGGTTTAGCAATTAAGTGAAGGAAAAATATAGGATGTGTTGAGGCACGAAACGCATCTTTCTTGCCTTTGATGCGCTTCCTATCGTCAGCACATCCTATATCAAAATGCTTAACTGAATTCGGAACCTTCTCAAACGGTAGTCCTTGGTGTAAATTAACTAGGCTTAAAAATATGTTAAAAAGGTCGCTCATGGTGATTCCTAAGTTATAAGGTCTGAATAATAAGCACCTACACAAGAGAGTGCTAAAATAGCAAATCCTTTAAGCAAGTCGTGCTCACTTATGACTCATATCTATCAATTACATAAGCTACAATTTCACTATAAGGATCACTTAGCTTTATCATTAGATAAACTGACGATTCAAGCTGAAAAGACTACGGCTTTAGTCGGTGACAATGGCTCTGGAAAAAGTACTTTGCTGAATTTATTGGCTTTTTTAGAACGTCCTACACAAGGGGAGTTATTTTTTCAAGGGCAAAAAGTTAATCAAACACGGTTAACTCAGTATCGGCGGCGAGTGGGGTTTTTGGTGCAAAAACCTTTTATGCTACAAGGCACGGTGGTCGATAATATTCATTTGGCCTTAAAGATTCAGGGGCAGAAGCAAGCCGCTGAAAAAATACGCCGCGTTTTAAAACGCTTGGATATACAGCATTGCGCGCAATCGCAGGCAAAGAAATTATCAGGTGGGGAATTACAAAAAGCGGCTTTAGCGAGAATATTGGTGTTAGAGCCTGAAGTCTTATTGCTAGATGAACCGTTTAGTTATTTAGACCAAAGCAGCGCTCAAGCCTTGGAAGATTTTTTACGCGACTATACGCAACAATCAGGCTGTTCTTTAGTCTTTAGTACACATGATCGTTTACAGGGTTTTGCTTTAGCGGATGAGGTATTAGCCTTAGCTAAGGGGCAGCGTGTTTTAACGCCGTTAATTAATTTATTGCATGGCAAGGTGGTTGGGAATGAGTTTCATACGGGGGCGATGCGCATTATCTTAAGCAATGCGCTGAGTAAGGCGCAGCATGCTTCGATTAATCCTCAAGATATTGTGTTATCTTTAGATGCGCTGGTGTCCAGTATGCGCAATCACTTTCAGGGACGCGTGGTTTTAATTTCTGAAGAAGGCGGAAGCGTCTGTGTGAATGTCGATACAGGGGTGATTTTTCAGGTATTGATTACTTATCAGGCATTAGCTGAATTAAATATTAAGCTTGGTGATAAAATATGGCTTAACTTTAAATCGAATGCAGTGCTTGTATTTTAATTATTAAAAACGATGAGTCGATATTCAAAAAAACAGCAACAACAAGTGTCCCCTGAAACACAGCAGGAGTCACAAAAAATAGCCAAGGCAACGCAACGCCCTGGGCAAACTAAGGAGCAAACCAAGTTAATTGCGCAGGGTATTCAAAAAGGAATAGAGCATTATAAAAAACAGCAAAAGGAAAAATCACGTGAGTTAAATAAAAAACTTAGGAAAGTGTCAGGTAAACTCACGGAATTAGATAGTCAAGAGCATATTGAACAACATGAAGAGCTGTTAAGTACGCACATTATTTATCGACAACATTGGCTGCCGTGGGGTTTGTTAATCTTAAGCTGGGGCGCTTTTGCTGGGTATATCAGTTTTTCTGATTACGTATAAGGCTCATAAACAATAGATTCCCGCTAAAGGACTGCGGGAATGACGAAATATTAGCTAAATTAGTTTTATCCCTAACTATTTTTACGTAAGTCATTGAAATATTATTCGTTAAACATAATTTATGTCAATCATGCACTTATTTAGCATGATGCAATTTATGCATGCTCGCATGACTGGCGTGGTCACGTAATTGCGCATCAAACCATTGATGAATTGCGGTGACCAGCTCCGCTTTATCACTGCTATATAAAATCTCAGCGCCTTCTGCTATTTCACGGTAGCGTATCTTTAGTTCGCCTGCTTTTGCATTGCGTAAGACCTCCAAGCCCGGCATATCTTTGCCATGTATTGTTTCTGGGTCGGTATAATCAGCGCGTTTAAAATCATTAGCAATTTGCTCAAGGTGCTGACGAATCAATTTTATTTGTGCTTGGTTGTCAGGGTCTTTAACAACCACTTGTTGTAAACCGCCCGCATCATTTTTAGAAAAAATATGCAAGGTTTGCATTAAATTAAAGGGCATGACTTGAGAACCTAGTTCAGCCACTTGTTTAATGCGTGCATCGGATGACTTTTCAAAAGCGAGTGCAGCGGTTGCAAAGTAAACAGAGATTAAAAAGGCAAAGATTAATTTATCGGTGGTGATCATTGGTTTATTTTTTCCAGTGCTGCTTGGTTAATAAAGGCATTTTGCTGCTCGGTTTTTAAATAGCCTAAGCGTTTAAATTCAGCAATAATACGGCTCGCTGTTTCAGTGGTAATGGCTAAAATAGCCCCTATATCTTCTCGGCTAGGTAGGAAAAAAGATTGATTAGCTGTGCTGTTCGCTAGGTACATCAGTAAACTTGCAACACGCTTTTTTGAATTGCCTACGGTTAATTCGGCTAGCCATATATCGGCATCTTGTTGGACTTTTTGCCAGCGTGCGGTGAGTTGTTTATAGAGGTGTGGGGAGTTAAAATTTAAGCGCTCTATATCCTCAATAGGAATACGACATACGGATGCATGTTGTAAAATAACCGCGTGATGTTGGTATTTAGAGCCATTTAACGCTTCAATGCCTGCTAAGTCACCTAGTTGCAATAAGCGCACAATGCGATAGCTACCATTCGGCAGGTAACGGATTAATTTGACCATACCAGAGCGTATGGTATAGACAAATTGTGCGCTTTCATTTTCTTGGTATAAAGCACTTCCTGCACGGAAGTCCATATCATTAATGGGCTGGTGTAGTTGGCTAAAGTCCTCTTGCTGTAAGTCAGCAAATAAAACCAAATGGCGTATTGGGCACTGATCACATTTTTCTGCGCCATTCCAAGCTTGGTTGATGGTGATTGCTTTCATTAATTCTTACTCAGAGTGATGTTGTTTTCATCCACGTGCCTAACTATATCTACGTTCCATACGTACTGCAAGGCGTAGACATAAAGAGATGAGCAGCAGACTAATAATCAACCACAAGCCTCCCCACATCATAGTCGT
>WTCM01000126.1 GCA_013138595.1 Methyloprofundus sp.
GCTAAACAAAATAAATAAGCATGTAAATTAGGTAAAATAATATTACGTTTACGCGTTTCTTTTTTAATCTTTGCGATTGCAGCATGATAAAAATCCAATGCTTGATCATTACGATTTTCTATAAAACAGAGGCTTCCTTTGATGCAGAGTGCTTGCACTGAATCATCCTGCTGAATCAATTGCTCTACGCCCTCTGTATGCCCTAATAGCGTATTATATTCTGCCAGCAGGATAGCCGAGTCTGCTGCGCCTGACGCAATAGTCTGCTGTAATAACTGTAATACGAAGTCTGTCTGTTTAAGTTCAAAAAAATTAGCTTCAATCGACCTCGTTAATACAAATGTCCTAATATTGACATGAATACTTGCAAACCACTCTGCATCAAAATCGGCAAAGAAAAGTAAGCTTAAGATACGCTCTATATGCTTAGGGTGTACACTCTCTACCTGCTCAAACTGCGCTATAAAGGCATCGTCTAAACCAAGGTATAGAAAAAAACGTAATTTTGCGCCCAAAGCAATAATTTGATACTGGTAAGGCACATATTCTTGATCTGCTATTCCCCACTTTGCTAGTTTGACAAACATATCAGGGTATTTTTTGACCCCTATGCGCATCAGTTTTTCGCTAAGCCCACCTGTAGTAACACGCAAGCCTGCATTTGTTTCTTCAAGCAGCTCTGACGCAAGCAGCTTTTCACGTAATGGTTTGGCTATCTTTTTATAGACTAGCGGTTCTATACACTCTAATTGACGTAATAAGTTTTGAAATCGTGTTTGCCCAATCGGTATAAAAACCATCGAGAGTGCAATTAAAATTTGCTGTTCCTCTTCAGGAAGTTTATTGAATCTATTAAGAAGAGTATTTATTGAGGGCATGGGGGGGAATATAATTAATGTTTATTATCAATCAAATCTACTAATAACTTCACACTGGCATCAGAGTCATTTAAAGCGGGAATATAGCGATATTTTTCACCACCCGCATCAATAAATATCTGCTTATTTGCCATATTAATTTCTTCTAAGGTTTCTAAGCAGTCTATGGTAAAGCCTGGGCAGACAATATCAATATCCTTAATGCCTTCCTCAGGCAATGCCATTAACGTTTCTATGCAGTACGGCTGTAACCACTTCGCCCGACCAAAGCGAGATTGAAAAACGACCCGCCATTGACCTTCAGTTAACTGTAATTTTGCCGCGATGAGTTCAGCTGTTTTAAGACACTGGTAATAATAGGGATCACCTTTCTTAGTCAATAAATCAGGTAAGCCATGAAATGACATGAGTAATAATTCACCTTTTCCTTGGTCTTTCCATGATTGCTCAATAGAATCCGTCAGTGCGCTGATATACAAAGGGTGTTGATGGTAGTCACCGATAAAATGTAATTCAGGAATATAGCGCCACTGCATCAATTCTTCAGCGATTGCATCAAATACGCTAGCTGTCGTCGTGGAGGAATACTGTGGGTATAAAGGAATAATACTTATTTGTTGGTAGTGTTGCTTTTTTAAGTCTTGTAACTCTGTCAATAAAGAAGGCTTACCATAACTCATCGCCATTTTAACGGTGACATCAGTCTCTTGCTGATAATGTGCGGCAACTTTGTCCGTTAAGTCTTGCGTTAAATAAATTAAGGGTGAACCTCTATCGCCCCATACTTTCGCATAAGCTTTAAGTGATTTTCTTGGTCTAAACGGCAGAACGAAGAAGTTTAAAATAAACCACCAGATAAAGCGCGGTAAATTAACCACTCTAGGGTCATCTAAAAACTCACGTAAAAACCGTCTGACAGCACGTACTGTCAATTTTTCAGGAGAGCCTAAATTAACAATTAAAACAGCACGCTTCCTTGTCATAATGGTATGCCTTTAACGATTAATTAAGCTTAGAAATTCAGCGCGTGTACTCATTTCTTCACGAAAAATGCCTGTCATCACAGAGGTGGTCATCACTGAATTTTGTTTTTCCACACCGCGCATCATCATACACATGTGTTTTGCTTCAATTACCACGGCAACGCCTTTAGCATTCACTGCTTCATTCACCGCATCCGCAATTTGCTTGGTCAGTTTTTCTTGAATCTGTAAGCGCCGTGCGAACATATCGACAATTCTAGCCAATTTTGATAAGCCTAAAACATGCCCTTGAGGTAAGTAAGCAATATGACATTTACCGACAAAAGGTAATAAATGGTGCTCACATAAAGAATATAGCTCTATATCTTTAACAATCACCATATCTTCTGTATCGGCTTCAAAAATGGCACCGTTTAAGACTTCTTCTAAGGTTTTTTCATAACCATTATTTAAAAACTTAAATGCCTTTGCCGCTCTTTTAGGTGTATCAATTAGCCCTTCACGACTTACATCTTCACCAATTTCTTCAATAATTTTTCTGAAATGCTCTTCCATCATTCGCCTCTAAATTAAATAACCGCTAAGTATACATCATACTTGCACGAATTCTAATGCCTGCAAAACAACATTTTCATTAGCACCCGCTTTAGGGGCTTGCTCACTTAAGTGTCTACGCCAAGCCCTTGCCCCTTGAACCCCATGAAATAAGCCCAGTATATGCCGTGTAATGCTGTGTAAACGTTCTCCTTCTGACAACTTCTGCTGTATATAAGGTATTAAAGCGAGTGCCACTTCATGCCGCGATTTTAGCTGATTTTCGTGTTGATAAAAGCGTTTATCGACTTCGGCAAGCAGGTAGGGGTTATGATAAGCTTCTCGACCGATCATCACACCATCTAAAGAAGTCAGCAAATCTTCAGTTTGCTCTAATGTCGTCACACCACCATTAATAATAATTTCCAATTGCGGAAAATCTTGCTTAATTTGCTGTACCACATCATAACGCAATGGCGGTACATCTCTATTTTGCTTAGGCGATAAACCTGATAGCCATGCTTTGCGTGCATGAATAATAAACGTATCACAGCCTGCTTGTGCAATGGTCTCTATAAAACGAACCAATTCCTCATAAGAGTCTTGCTCATCAATACCAATACGTGATTTCACTGTGACAGGAATATTAACCGCCTCCTGCATTGCCGCAACACATTCAGCGACTAGCTCAGGTTCTGCCATTAAACTAGCGCCAAAGCGTCCTTTTTGTACCCGCTCACTCGGACAGCCGACATTTAAATTTACTTCATCATAGGCATAGTCTTCCGCTATTTTGCTACAGAGTGCTAAATCTTGCACAGAGCTGCCGCCTAATTGTAAAGCCACGGGGTGTTCTTCCGAGTTAAAAGCAAGGTGTCGCTGCTTATCTCCATTGATTAAAGCGCCTGTTGTGACCATTTCGGTATACAGCACAGCCTGTTGTGATAATAAGCGGTGAAAATAACGACAGTGCTTATCTGTCCAGTCTAGCATAGGCGCTATGCAGACTTGGCGATTCATAAATAATTTTTTTTTTGCAAACATTTTGTATCTTTTTTTGATTGTTATTTAATTTTCAGTCAAGATAGCTTGCATGTTTTAAGAGTTTTCGTTATCAGCACACACATAAGGCATACAAATATTAGCTATAATTGACTTTGCGCCTATTGTACACAGGGAAAATAAACCATGAAAATTACTCGCCTCTTATTATTTATATTGCCTTTATCTCCTGCTTATGCAGAAATCTATAAGTGTGATGATAATGGTCAAACGACTTACCAACAAGTTCAATGTCAAAATACGGGGGAGGAATTTATTCCGCCTAAAGATATTAGCCTTGAACAGCAAGAAGCGGCGGTTAAAAAGCGTAATGCTGATTTAGAGGCTGATGAAGCACAAAAGCAGCAACAAAGAGAGGCGGATGATAAAGAACGTGCCATTCGTGCACAAGAAGATAATGCCGACGCAAGCTTTGACAACGCTAGGTCAAATAGAGCAATTGCAGCAGAAACAGCACGCCAAACAGAGGCACTAGAAAATCGTAATAATAGCAATCCTTATTACGACTCACGCCATCCTATCTCGCGCCCCTAATCGTCCTATTGTAAAATCTATACCAAGCCTCATTCAAGCAACTCCAGTTTTAGAAAAACCATAAATTAAGAATTTACAAACTTACCTCTATAAAAATGCATTAATGAAACTATCCATAGTTCTTCCCGCAAAAAATGAAGCCAAAAACATTGCTAATGTTTTACGGGATATAAAATCCTTAAAGCTAGATGCTGAAATTTTAGTCATCAATGATGGTTCTAGTGATAATACTGCAGCAATTGCAACACAAGCAGGTGCAACAGTGATCACGCACCCTTATTGTCAAGGAAATGGGGCGGCTATCAAAACAGGTGCTAGAAATGCTAAGGGAGATATTATTGTCTTTATGGATGCTGACGGGCAACATAACCCTGTTGATATTCCTGATTTTTTGGCAATACTAGACGAAGGTTACGATATGGTCGTAGGGGCAAGGTCTGCAAAGTCACAAGCCTCATTATTAAGGCGGGCTGGAAACGCTTTCTACAACTGGTTTGCCTCAGTGATGACAGGGCATAAGATCGAAGACCTTACTTCAGGTTTTCGTGCTGTCAGAACCCATAAATTTAAAAAATTTATCTATTTATTACCTAATGGGTTTTCCTACCCTACCACCAGTACCATGGCCTTTTTTCGCTCTGGTTTCCCAGTCGCTTATCACCCTATTCATGCAGGGCAACGTAAAGGGAAAAGTCATATCCGCTTATTTAGAGATGGTGCGCGTTTTTTTATTATTATTCTACGTATCGGTGCTTTATTTTCACCTATGCGCCTATTTTTACCGATTAGCCTCACTTTACTTTCCTTAGGGCTGGGCTATTATGGTTACACTTACGCCACAGAGCATCGATTTACGAATATGAGTGCTTTATTGCTCAATACCTCAGTGATTACTTTTTTAATGGGATTTTTATCTGAGCAAGTGTCTGCTTTGCATTATAGGCATGCTGAAGAGTAAAACGTAATAAAAGCGTATGGAATGCACTCTATGCAGTGAAATAGCTACTGCCAAACACCTAATTTAATCAGCTGCTTTTTTAAGCCTTGCGGCACGCCTTTGGTTTGGTAAACTTTTTGAGCATGCTCTAGTGCTTCGGTATATTTTTTCTGTTTTACTAATACTAGGCTATATGAATATAGTATTTTGACATTATCAGGATCAATCGTTAAAGCTTTACGGTACATTTGCGCTGATTTTTCATATAATTTTAACTGGTTTAGATAATAAGCATAAAGCGATACCGTTATATAATCCTCAGTATCAAAATTCATCGCACGTTGAAAATAACATTCCACAGGGCTGACTAAAGGTGCTCGCTTTTTCATGCCATTATTAATAGTAAATTGATAACGTACTGCGCTTAGTAATACTTTCTGATGGTTTGGGAATGCCAATAATATATAATCTAAAACATCCGTCGCATCTCCCCGCTTCCCCCGAGAATAAGTGCCTTTTTGATAGGTCTCTTTTACTGATTCTAGCTTTTCCAGTTCAAACCTATAATTATAAGGCCCTTTAGCCAATAATTCTGATTCACAAGTCTTACCTTGCAAAGACACTCCTACCCAAGGCGCTGACCTTGCATACGTATTGATTGAAAGGCTTAAACTAAGTAGGATAAAAAAACCTTTAATGAAAGTATGTATTGTCATGTTTTTAAAGAATCTGTGATAAGGAATAAAAGTTAGTCTACCATTATTAATATTTCTCAGCCATATCCGCTGATTAAAGTCATTTCTAGGATTATTGAATTTTCGTTCCTTATGGGATAATACCCAGCTTTCCGAACAGGTATAATACCTGTTAAACGATACTTTATGCTGTGGTAGCAACAGAAGTATATTATTTTATAGTGGTTGTTTGTAACATGTTAGTACATCTTAGGACTTTAGGTTGTCGCCTTAATGAAGCAGAGCTAGAAAGCTGGGCTCAAGCTTTTCAACAAGCAGGACATCAAATTACTCGCGAACAAAATGCAGCACAGTTAATTATTGTTAACTCCTGTGCCGTCACTCAAGATGCGGTACGCAAGTCTCGCCAATTAATACGCCGTATTCATAGGGACAACCCCAGAGCTAAAATTGTTGCCAGCGGCTGTTATGTCACATTGAATTCTGATGAAGCGGCAGAGCTACTCGGTGTCGATTTAATTGTCGGTAATCAAGATAAAGATCACCTAGTGGCATTAGCGCTTGCGGAATTAGAAATTCCTAGTATGCCTGCGATGTCGACAGAGCCCGCAGAAATTTCATTGTTTAGTCGTGGCAGACAGCGTGCCTTTATCAAAGTACAAGATGGCTGCCGTTATCGCTGTACCTTTTGTATTGTCACCGTCGCACGTGGCGAAGAACGTAGTACGCCTATAGCCCAATTAATTGCAGAAATTAATAATTTTGTCGCTCAAGGAGTCAAAGAAGTGATTCTGACAGGCGTACATTTAGGCGGTTATGGCTCTGATATAGAAAAAAATCTAGCCGATTTAATCCATGCTATTTTAGAGCAAACTGAAGTGCCGCGCTTACGCTTAGGTTCCTTAGAGCCTTGGGATCTGCCTGATAACTTCTTTGCTTTATTTAGCAATCCCCGTCTGATGCCGCATTTACATTTACCGCTGCAAAGTGGCTCAGATAGCGTATTAAAGCGTATGGCAAGACGTTGTAAAACCGATGAGTTTCGCCAAATTGTCAGCGATGCACGCAAAGCCGTCCCGCAGATTAATATTACGACGGATATTATTGTCGGCTTCCCGGGGGAAACTGAGCAAGAATGGCAAATTAGCTATGATTTTATCCAGCAAATGAATTTTGGTCATATTCATATTTTTAGTTATTCCATCCGCTCAGGCACAAAGGCAGCCTCTTTGCCAAATCACCTGCAAAATAGTGTCAAAAAGCAACGCAGCCAACAATTACACCAACTAGCTGAGCAAATGAAATTAGCGTTTATGCAGCAGAATATTGGTAAAAGTATGGATATTTTATGGGAAGGTCACACTGAAGAAGTGAGTCGTACGCAACATAAAGTGTTTGGTTATACACCTAATTACTTACGAGTCGCCACGCTAGTGAATAATAGCGAGTCATTAGAAAATACGATCACAGATGCAAAAACAATTGAAGTCGTTGAAAATTATCTGTTAAGCATCAGCACAACATAATTTATATATTTTAACTAATGTTATCAATAGAAAAATATGCATAAAAATCGACTTTTGTCTGTGATGGATCGTATGATCATGACGGACTTACTGAAAACTGTTTTTTCAGTCTTACTGGTGCTGGTGGTTATTATTGTCAGTCGGAATTTTATTAAAATTCTGAAAATGGCAGTGGATGGTTTAATTTCTACAGAAGCGATTATCAGTATTTTGGGCCTGAAGATCCTTATCGCAAGTGCCACGTTTATCGTACCTGCTGTATTTGTCAGTGTGTTAATGGTTTTGGGGCGTATGTATAGAGATCAGGAGATGTCAGCATTGTCTTCGGCAGGTGTGGGAGTGGGTAGGCTGTATCAAGCTGTTTTTAAAGCGATTGTTCCTGTTGCGATTCTAGGGGCTGTGATGGCTTTATGGATGTCTCCTTGGGCATCTGATAAAGTTGAGCATATTATCTTTGAGCAAAAACAAACGGTGGGTGTGCGTGCGATTGGAGAAGGTAAGTTCACTGAATTTAATCATGGGAAATTAGTTTTTTATGTGGAAACAGTGGATGCTGATGGTGTCATGCGGGATGTCTTTGTACGTAATAAAAAAGATAAAAAAATAGGTATCTTAACGGCGGAAAAGGCGGAAATCCAGGAAATTGATAGGGATTTATATATTGTCTTTTTTAATGGGGAGCGCGCACTAGGTGAGATTGGTGATAAAGATTTTATATTTGAAGAGTTTAGCCAGTATGGCATGCGTTTAGAAGAGGGTAGCGGCATTAAACCTAGTGTGATTGATGGTATGGAGACAACAAGCTTGCTTTTAAGCAGTGATTTAAAAGAACTTAGAGAGCTGTATAGGCGTTTATCAGTGCCTTTAAGTATTTTGGTATTAACCATGATGGCGGTGCCCTTGGCGCAAGTCAGCCCGCGTAGTGGAATTTATGGCAATTTAGTCGTCGCTTTTCTTATTTATTTTAGTTTTGCCAATTTTGAGAAAGTGAATGGGAGCTGGATGGTCAGAGGAGAAATACCGACTTGGTTAGGTTTCTGGGGTGTTTATTTTTTGGCGGCAATATTAATTGCTTTTTTATTGGTAAGGCTATATGGTCCTGCATGGGTAGTGATGCGGCTTAGAGGGCAGGGAATATGAAGGTATTAGATCGCTATGTGGTCAAAGAGGTTCTAAAAGGCACTTTGATTGCTTTATTAATGCTGTATGCCTTGTTTAATCTATTTACTTTAAAGGATGAATTAAAATTTCGCGGGGTAGGGGATTATGATTTAACGCAAATTCTATTTTATATTGGCTTAATGGCACCGCGTTATATTTATGAATTAATGCCGTCCGCTGCTTTATTGGGTAGCTTATTTATTTTAGGAGGGATGGCGAATAACCGTGAGTTAGTTGCCATGCGGGTGTCGGGTGTTTCTTTGTTCGGAATTTTACGCTCAGTGATGATTGCAGGGCTTATTTTAGTGGTATTCTCTTTTGGTATTGGTGAATTTGTAGCACCTGATGCGGAGAAAAAAGCGAAGGTATTGCGTAGCGTAGCAAAGACACAAAGACCGATGACGCGCATGAAAAAGGGCTTATGGTTGCGCGATGGTAAGCAATTTATTTATGTTCGAGATATTTATACAGAAGGTGATATTGCTAATATCTATATGTATGAATTGGATGATAATCGCCATTTGCAGAAAATGCTTAAGGCAAAGCGTGGGCATTATATCGATCAGCAGCAATGGCAACTTGAGAAAGTAAAAATTTCTGAATTCGAGAATAATAGGGTGGAGACACAGCGTAAAAAAGAAATGACTTGGAGCTCGGTGATTGATCCTGATTTAGTCGGAGTGGTCACGGTAAAGCCAGAAAATTTATCGTTAAACGATTTATCTAATTACATTACTTTTTTACAAGAAAATAAACAGGATGTAGCGAAGTATGAGCTAGCCTTTTGGGCACGTTTGATTAACCCTTTTATTACCTTGGTGATGTTATTGGTCTCTGCGCCTTTTGTGATTGGTGTAGGGCGGGGTATTTCATTAGGCCCTAGAATGATGATCGGTATTTTGATTGGGATGGGGTTTAATATTATTGATAATGCGGTAGGGCAAATGGGTGTAGTTTATGGTTTAAATCCGCTGTTTGTCGCGCTATTGCCGAGTTGTTTGATGTTAAGTGGCGCGCTTTATGCGATTAGTCGCCTGAGGTAGAGTGAGTCGGAGGTCAATAGTCTGTGAAAGTATTCTCAAGCTGGAGTCCAAAACGCGTTTTGGGCTGGTGTTTATCTCATATCGTCGCCTGAAAAAGTCTATAGAATAAAATAATCAATTTAGAGTGTTGTTAGACTCGTCCTTTTTACCACTGGTCCACGCCCAATTTTAATTTACTTTCTGAGGCAATCAAAAAATTTCCTGAGCTGACAATTAAATCATCATGCTCTAAACCTTCTAATACTTCTATATATTTATCATTACGCACCCCTGTTTTGATTTTCTGAGCTTTTAAGCGACCCTCACCTAAATCCATAAAAACCACGCGATTTTCACCCGTAAAAACCACTGCCTCTTCAGGGACAACTAAGCGTTCACCTAAGTTGACTTGTAATTGTAAATGCACATATTGCTCAGGGCGTAATAGCCCGTCTGTATTATCCAGCTCTACACGAATACGTGCCGCGCGGGTTTGGTTTTCCACAAAAGGCTCTATAAAAGTGACTTCGCCTATTAAAACGGCATCTGGTTTATTTTCTACAATGACTTGTGCAGGCATACCTAGTTCTATCCAAGCTAGGTCAGCTTCGTATACTTGTCCCTCTACCCAGACTTTAGATAAATCTGCAATACGTAATAAGGTGTTACTGGTTTTAAAGGCTGAACCTGCAACAATATTTTTTTCAATAATCGTACCCGTAATAGGGGAGCGTATTGGTAAAGACTCTAAAGCGCGTCCGCGTCGCTCTAAAGCACGAATTTGACTGCGATTAATGCCCCATAAAGACAAGCGCCGTGCGGCAGCTTCTTTTAAACTATTGTGTCCTTGTAGGCTGCGGCGGTAACTTTGTAAGTATTCGTCTTGGCTAGAAATCAACTCAGGGCTATAAACGCTAAATAAAGTCTGTCCTTTTTTGACTTTTTTACCTACAAAATCAGCGTTTAAATTTTCTATCCAGCCATCAAACTTAAGGCTAATATCAGTAAGACTAGTTTGGTCATAGGTGATTTTTGCACTGGCATGAATCAGCTTTTTCATTCTGATACAGGTCACGGCTTCTGTGGTCACACCAATGAGTTGACGGCGATAGCTATCAACCTTAAAGATTTTATCTTGGTTTGTCGTCGTGCCGCTAGCCCCTGTAGACTTTGGCGCATAAGGGCTAGGGGTAGCGGCACTGAGGCTTAAACCTTTGCGGCTAGTGCCCATATCAAAACTAAGTTCTGCTTGCCCTTGAGTGCCCGCATCTATTTTGAGTGTAATCGGCCAAGCACCCATCATGGGTAATTGAAACTGTCCTTGATAAAGCCCTAACGCTTCACTTGTTATATCGGCAGGTGCATACATGGTCGGCATAGAGCCCATCGCAGGCATTTCAGCAATCGCTTCTAAATTGGCATGATTAATTGGCTGATTATCTTTATCGCGGATAATGATTTTTAAGCTGTTTTTACCCACTCGCGGTTGCTCTGGGTTGACTGTGATTTGTACTTTAAAGGGTCCTGCATAATAATCTTCACTAATTGTTTGTAGCGCGACTTTTTCACTAGGGTTTGCTTGATCTGTGGAGAGCAATGATAAGTCGGTGAATTTAAGGGCAAGACCGATTAAGCATAAGCTAAGAATTAAGACTAATAAATATGAACGTTTCATGGGGGCTTATGGGCTTGTGCTTGTGCTAAAGGGTTGTAAATAACCGACGGCACTTTCTAATTCTGCTAAACGGCGGTGAGTATCGGCAAGGGATTTTTCAGTTTGCAATTGTATCTGCATATAATTTTTTTCACTGCGAATCAGGCTTAAAAAACTACCTTTAGAGGATTGGTAGTCTGATTCGGCAGCATCCAGCGTTGCTTTTGCTAGGGGTAGAAGTTTTTGCTGATGTAAATGCAAGACATGAATGCTTTCATGAGTTCGGTCATAACTAAGCTGTATTTCTTTTTTAAGTTGAGCAAGAAAGTCTACACGTTGCCATTCTACTTGTTTTATTTGGGCAAGCGCCTCATTTTCAGCCGCTTTATATTTTGCTTGGAAGAGTGGCAAATTAAAACCTACCCCCACGGTAAAGTGTTTATTACTGTCTGCCCATAAACTGTTATAGCCCGCCTTAAGGCTAATATCAGGATAATAGTTTTTTACCGCAAGTTCAGATTGTGCCTGAGCTGCGGCAATTGATGATGCGAGTGCTTTAAGTTCAGGGCGCGCTTGTAAGGCTTGTTGCTGCAAGCTCTGTATATCACTTACCTTGATCACACGGGCTAAGGGAGTAGGGGGGGCGAGTGGCTGATCGGGGGATACATTTAATAAGGTATTTATATGTGTGCGAATGGCACTTTTTTCACGTTGTAAAACGATAGTTTGATGCTCTAATAATGCAGATTCCATTTCCGCCTGTAAGGCATCTTGTTTATTAGCAAGCCCTGTGCTGTAACGACTCACCGCAATTGCCCTAAATTCTTTTAATAAGTCTTGGTTGCGTAAATTAATGCCTATTGCTTGATGAATATAATACCAATCTGCAAAGAGTATTTTGCTGGTTGCAGCAAGCTTTATGCGTAGGCTATTAGCTGTTTGTTGCGCTGCATCGGCTTGATGACTGGCGCTTTCGCTACGTAATTGACGTTTTCCTGACCAAGGTAATGTTTGCGATATTTCTATGCGTTGACCATAATCAGAGCGGTTACTGCCTATGGTTAAAGGTGCCATGCTATAGCTAAACATCGGGTCTGCAAAAGCAGAATGTTGTTCAATACGCGCTGTGGAAGCTTCCCAAGCGGCTTGAGCTATTTCTATATTAGGGTTTGCCAGTAAGACGGCACTGACTAAGTGTTCAGGGGTTAATAAATCTTGCGTACTGTCCTCAGTTGCATAAAGAGCGGGGCTGATCAGCGGAAGTAATAAAAGTTTATATAAGAGCAGTTTTTTATAGTGGGTCATTTCTTTCCTTGAAATATCCTTTTTTCATACAAGAGTAGGGTATCGCACCGCGTACCTTCAGAAAATGTTAGGTATTCAGCCAGTCTTTAGGTTTAGGCGGATAAAATGATGGGTTTCGCAAAAAGACGCTCTACCCATCCTACAAAATATTGGTTTACATCAAGGTTAAAAGCTCGGTCAAAATGCCCTTATTGCTGGCAAGAATTTGCTTAGGAAAGACACCGTTATTGCCTTTAAAATCAGTGATTGTCCCACCTGCTTCAAGCACAATTAAAGCCCCTGCAGCAATATCATATAAATTTAATTCTTGTTCCCAAAAAGCATCGACTTGCCCGTCAGCGACTAGACATAAATCCATTGCGGCTGAACCAAAACGACGTTGCCCCGTAGTCGCTTGTGCAATACGGCAAAAGCGTTCTAGGTTATTTTTTTCTAAGTAAGAGCGTAAGCAAGCAAAACCTGTCGCAATCATAGAGTTGCCTAAATCATCTTCACTGGAAACACTGATTTTTTGTCCATTTTTAAATGCTCCCGCGTCTTTTTTAGCACAGTAATAATCATCTAAAGCGGGGGCAAAGACCGCCCCAAACATTAATTCACCGTCAATTTCTAAAGCGACACTGATAGACCAGAAGTACTGTCCTTTAGCAAAAGAGTGCGTGCCATCAATTGGATCGACGATCCAGCGCTGTGCTTGATTTTCTGTTTTGCCACTTTCCTCACCCCAAAAACCATATTCAGGGTAGTGCTCAGCAAGCGCTTGTTTTAGAAATTTTTCTACTGCAATATCTGCAGCCGTAACAAAATCGCGTGGACTTTTTTGTGATACTTCTAAGTTTTGTAGGTCATTAAATTGGCCTAAGGCAATATCGCCCGCTACACGGATGATTTTTTCTAGTGAGGCTAGGGAGACTGGCATAAGAGTGCTTAATATAAAGGGTTGAAAAATCCTAAAATTATAGCATAAGTACCCAGTGAAACTGTTACTTGGAACTTAGTAATATTATTACTAATTATGTAGATTAATACGGTTTCTAGTCGTTATAATAAGCTTACTATTTTTAATTTAATAGCATCATATCATCTAAAGAGGAACTTTTAATGACTGAATTAAGTGCAAAGAACTTAGGTTTAAATCATGTGGCTAAGGTCTACCGTAATTTAAGTTATGCCGAATTGTACGAGCATGAATTGAATAATAGGGAGGGGAAGGTTGCAGATAGTGGATGTATGATGATTGATACAGGGAAATTTACAGGGCGCTCTCCTAAGGATAAATACTTTGTCAAACACGCCCCGTCAGAAGAAAATATTGCTTGGGGTGACGTGAATAAGCCCGTTTCAGAAGAAATATTTGAAGAACTATATGCAGAAGTGATTGATTATTTATCGGGTAAAGATATTTATGTTACTGATGGTTATGCAGGCGCGAGTGAGGATACACAGGCTTCGGTACGCTTTATTACTGAATTTGCATGGCAATCACATTTTGTAAAAAATATGTTTTTACGCCCTGATGCAGATCAATTAGCAGATTTTGCACCTGATTTCCGAATTTATAATGCCAGTAATTTGACCAATAAAAAATGGCAAGAGCATGGCATGAATTCAGATGTTTTTGTGATTTTTAATGTAGAAAAAAATATCGCTATTATTGGCGGGACTTGGTACGGTGGGGAAATGAAAAAAGGCATTT
>WTCM01000012.1 GCA_013138595.1 Methyloprofundus sp.
AGACTTTACAACTAAGTTTATTGGTGGAGCCAGGCGGGATCGAACCGCCGACCTCAACACTGCCAGTGTTGCGCTCTCCCAATTGAGCTATGGCCCCTTAGTTGAGTTCGCTTATTATACTTATTCTCAAAGCTTTGTCTAGTTTTTATTTTCTTTTATGTAATTAATCGCCGTTTCTAAACGTTTTAAGGTTTTTTCTCTGCCCAATAAAGAAAGAGTGACATCAATAGAAGGTGACATTCCCGCGCCACAGACAGCGACACGCAAAGGCTGCGCCACTTTACCTAGTTTTAACTCTAATTGCTCCGCTTTTTGCAGTACGATTTCATGCAAAGTCTCACCCTGCCAATCAGACACCTCAGTAAAGGCCTCTAATAAAACCTGTAAAACGGCATCTGTTCCTTGTTTAAAGTTTTTCTTCTCTGCCTTTGCATCGTATTCGGTAAAGTCCTGATAAAAATAAACACTGGCCTTCGCCATTTCTACCAAGGTTTTACTACGTTCACGTTGCGCTTTCACTATTTCAACCAGTGACGGCCCATCGCTTGCTGCATCAATGCCGCGTTGCTGCATATGCCACTCTAGGTGTTTAGCGACTATTTCTGGCTCTGAGTTCATTATATATTGGTGATTTAACCATAATAACTTCTCAGTATTAAAAGCAGAAGCCGCCACATTGACCTGCGTTAAGTCAAAGAACTCAATCATTTCCTCTTTGCTAAAGATCTCCTGATCTCCGTGTGACCAACCCAGTCTGACTAAGTAATTAAGTAAAGCTTCAGGCAAATAGCCATCATCACGATACTGCATCACACCCACCGCGCCATGTCGCTTAGATAACCTTGCGCCATCATCACCCAATATCATCGGTAAATGCGCATAATAAGGTAATTCAGCGCCTAGAGCTTTTAAGATATTAATCTGTCTTGGGGTATTGTTAACATGGTCATCGCCACGTACGACATGAGTAATCCCCATATCCATATCATCCACAATCACCGTTAAATTATAGGTAGGTGTACCATCGGTACGCGCAATAATAAGATCATCTAACTCTTTATTAGCAACCGTGATTTTACCTTTAACTAAATCATCAATCACCACTTCGCCTTCACTAGGATTGCGGAAACGAATCACGCGATCTTGCTCAGGGTGCTGCTCAGTTTTATCACGGCACTGCCCGTTATAACGCGGCTTTTCCTTATTAGCCATTTGCTGTTCACGCAAGGTATCTAACGCTTCCCTAGAGCAATAACAATAATAAGCATCCCCTTGATCTAATAACTGCTGAATCACTTCTTTATAACGTTCAAAACGTTGCGTTTGATAATAAGGCCCTTCATTATAATCCAAGCCTAACCATTCCATTCCTTCAAGAATAGCATCCACAGATTCCTGAGTAGAGCGCTCTAAATCGGTGTCTTCTATACGTAATACAAAATCACCGCCATTCTTTTTGGCATATAACCAAGAAAATAGAGCGGTGCGTGCGCCTCCTACATGTAAATATCCAGTAGGGCTAGGGGCAAATCGTGTTTTTATACTCATGTCATTTATAGTTTCTGTCTTAAAAATCGTTTGGAATATTCTGTAGGGATTTGTTTCGAGGCTCTTAAGCGCATACTTTTATAATCAAATGCAATACTCCCTTTAGCCACTTTGTTTCGCCCTAAAATCGCAAGCGCTGTTCCATGTCCTTGTGCGGCTGCTTTTTCATACCAAGCAGTTGCTGTTCTTACATTATTGCTAACCCCTAAACCACGGTCATACAATGCAGCCATAAAGACCTGTGCTTCAACTAAACCTTGCTCAGCTGCTTTTAACATCCATTTAGCGGATAATTTAGGATTTCTCTCAACGCCATTACGACCTAGTTGGTACATTGCACCTAATTGTGCCTCCGCTAATGCATTACCTGCCTCAGCTTGCTGCTTTGTGGTTGTTAAAACATCTGCAAAACTATTACAGCTTAATACCATAAAACAAGCCAACACTACTATTTTTATTGATTTCATTCGTGACTCCCTAGTCATTTTTTAGCTCTCTATTATTTCATGCTTAGCTAACAATTTGAATGACGCTTTAAAAAAAAACTAATAGTTGGTAGAATAGTGGTTACCTTTATTTTTTTCCGGAGATACTTAATGCTTAAGAAAATCCTAGTTCCTGCTCTTTCAGGGATTGCACTGTCAGGCTGTGTGACAGAACCCACGGTTTACCCTACTAACTTCATGCCTGCTACTGTAGCTCAAGGTACTGCGGTAAAAGCGTTTGACCAAAAAGCAAATACATTATTTGTCGTTTTAGATTCTTCTTCTTCAACAAACGATGCTTATCAAGCAAGTGCGACAGGCGCAACAAAGTTTAACTCTGAAAAAGAGATGCTATATCGCTTAAACAGAACAATCCCTACCAACATTAGTCTTTCATCAGGATTAGAAACCTTTGGCTTTGGTCACTGCATCCACGTAACAACAAGTGTTAAGCAACCTGTTGCTCCTCATTCAACGGCTGCTTTCCAATCAGCTCTTGAGCAAGCCGCTTGTGCAAGTGGTGGAACACCTATGGATAGCGCGCTAAATACAGCGTCTGTAGAACTAGATAGCGCACCAGGCAATATTGCCTTATTAGTTGTCAGTGACGGTCATCAATTCCCACCGAATACACTAGCAACGGCTGAAGCATTAGAAGCTAAATTCGGTGAACGCCTATGTATTTACTCTGTTTGGGTCGGTAATGCGCCAGAAACTCAAGGTAAATTAGTTTTACAACAATTTTCAAATATCGCACAATGTGGTTATAGCGTTAACGCAACGGATATAGCAACACCAACAGCAATGGCAACTTTTGTTGAAAGTATGCTATTTAACAGCAGAGCAATGGTTGCTCCTGCTCCAGTTGCGGTTATCAGAGGTCCACAAGATAGCGATGGTGATGGCGTAATTGATGCACGCGATGAGTGCCCTAATACACCTGCTGGCGCTAAAGTGAACTCTCGTGGTTGTTGGTCTTACAATAGCTCAGTATCTTTTGACTTTGATTCTGCAAGAATCAAATCAGGTTATGCTGAATTATTCAACAATGCAGCTGACGTATTAAGACGTAGCCCTAGCATGACAGTTAACCTTGTTGGACACACTGACAGCGTTGGTGCAGCAAGCTACAATATGGGACTTGGACAACGTAGAGCTGATGCCGTTAAAGCACATTTAGTAAGTCAAGGTATTGATTCTAGCCGTATGTCAACTGCAAGCATGGGTGAAGAAAATCCTATTGCTGGCAATGACACTGCTGAAGGTCGTGCTGAAAACCGTCGTGTAGGTTTTACGATCACTAGCCGATAATATAATTCATACGAGTAGCAATGCATTTTGTGCGCTCAGCGCATAAAATGCTAGCATTTCACCTGATAGATAACTTATCGTTTAAGTTAAGAAATAAAGTACTTGTATAAAATTATTGTTGCATCTGTTTTAGCCGTTAAACTAAACGGCTAAAACAGTTCAAACAAAGCCTATGACATGCGAATAATCGTTTCTCCACGCATATACGGCTGTAATACTTCTGGAATCTCAATATCCCCTTCTGCCGTCTGGTAGTTCTCCATCACCGCCACTAAAGTACGCCCTGCTGCTAAGCCCGAACCATTCAAGGTATGCACTAACTCCGGCTTTCCTGTGTCAGGATTACGCCATCTCGCTTTTAAACGACGCGCTTGAAAGTCTTTAAAGTTGCTACAAGAAGAGATCTCTCTATATTTACCCTGCCCAGGTAACCAAACTTCTAAATCATAGGTTTTTGTTGAAGAAAACCCCGTATCTCCTGAACACAATAAAACTTTACGATAAGCGAGTTTTAATTTTTTCAGAATATTTTCAGCATGTGCGGTGAGCTCCTCATGCGCCTGTTCAGATTCACTCGCCTTAACCACCTGTACTAATTCAACCTTTTCAAATTGATGCTGACGAATTAAGCCTCGTACATCCTTACCATAAGCCCCTGCCTCACTACGAAAGCATGGTGTATGACAGACCATTTTGACAGGCATATCTGCCGCATCAATAATTTCATTACGTACAATATTGGTCACAGGTACTTCTGCTGTAGGAATCAAATATAAATCTGGATTTTCACTCACCTTAAATAAATCATCTGCAAATTTAGGTAACTGCCCTGTTCCATAAAGACTATCTGCATTGACTATATAAGGCACATAAGTTTCTTCATAGCCATGCTCAACGCCATGTGTGTCTAACATAAACTGGATAATGGCTCTTTGTAAGCGTGCAATACTACCTTTTAGTGCAACAAAGCGCGCACTGGTAATCTTTGCGGCAACTTCAAAATCCATACCTTTATGCGCCGCACCTAGATCAACATGGTCTTTCACCTCAAAAGCAAACTCAGGAATATCGCCCCAGCGACTGATTTCTACATTATCATCCTCATTATTTCCTGCTGGCACTGATTCATCAAGGATATTAGGCAAGCCTTCCATCAAAGTTTTCATTTCCAACTGAATATCACTCAGTTCCTTTTCTGCCGCTTTCAGCTGATCACCCAAGCCTTGTACTTGATCTAGCAAAGGCTGAACATCTTCACCTTTTGCCTTAGCCTTACCAATTGATTTAGATCGTAAGTTACGCTCATTTTGTAATTCTTGAGTTTTAACCTGTACCGCTTTACGCCTATTTTCCAAGTCAGTATAAAAATCGGCATCAAAATCAATCGCCCGCCTTTTCAGCTGTGTTTGTGCAAATTCAAGGTCTGATCTAAACAAATGAGGATCTAACATAATTCTTTAACTTACCTTTAATAGAGTGTTTTCAACTAAGCGGACTATAATAACACCAAGGCAAGCATGCCGAAAGCCCTCTAAACTCTTTGACACTAGCAATCAGTACATTTTTTTAAGAGCTTGCAAATAAACCCAACAAACTCAAAAAATCATTGGCATTTTCTTATAAAAAGTATAAAAATAGAAACTCTTACCTCTATTTTGGAATTTTAAAATAATGAAAAAAGAATTTGATCAATTATTAGCCACACTTGCGACTGAACGCGATGAAATTAGCCTACAAATGCACCTAGCTTCTATGGAAGTAAAAGAGGAATTTTCTCACGCAGATGAAAAATGGGAACAAATTAAAGAAAAAGCGGGTGAAATTGCTGATGACTCAGTAGAAACAACGGATGAGTTTATTGCTGCTGCCAAAATTGCGGGCGAGGAATTAATGGAAGCTTATCAACGTATTACAAAACGCATTAAAGACTAAAATTCTATTTTAAAATACCTTCGCCAAAATGAAAAAATCTATTTTGGCGAAGGTTCTCTTATTAACGTAACTTTTTTAATGCACTGTTATCATACCGATAAAGCCTAGAGACTGAGTAAATACCCCAGGCAAGAAACTCTTAGGCATACGAAGCAGATAACTTAGTCTTTCTTCTTACTCCAATAAGCCCGATTAAACCCAGACTGAAGAACCAAGTAACTATTGGCTCAGGCACTGCCGCAGCCACCGTATTAGTAGTTAATAAGACATTCTCAACCCTCCACGACTCATCAGAGATCTCTTGCAAACCCGAACCAAAAAACTCCAAATTCAACGTACTTCCTGTATGCGAAATTGTAAAGCCATCAGCATAGTCGCTGAAAAATCTATCAATCTCTCCCCAGTCATTAACTCCATTATAGTTTCCATTTACCCATGAAGAGTCCTCATTTGTTTCAAGAGGCATTGTTGTATCAAAATTTCCGAACAACCAAGATTGCACTCCACCATCAATTCTAAAGCCAAAAATATCGATATGAGATCCCAAATTGGCATCCCAACTGTCCATGATATATAAATCAAAATTTAAATTCACTTCCGTATGAGCTGATAAATCAGTTAAATTAAATGTAACACTATCATTTGTATGGTCGCCAAATGAAGTGTTACCAGTATCTAAAAGAACTGCGCTATGTGCTACACAAGGCAACAAACCCAATATAAAAACACCTGCTACTAAACCTTTACTCATTAGATCTCTCCAGCACCCATTATAAAAAAGATATTAGACACTGGGTACTTAAAATGCCTAACTGCTAATTAAACAGGATAGTCTCAGCTACTTTAAAGAGGGAGAGAAACTATGTCATTCACTCAACTCTTCTCCCTCCCAAACCCTGCGTGCCATGCAGTATATATATTTACCCTTATCATGTCAGCTCATTATAGACGCTATTAACCACCTTTATTTGAATAGCAGGATAACTTTTTAAGCATAAGTATTTGACTGAGGCTTCATAATCATTCTATCATCTGACTAAGCTGAAATTATTTCAGATTCCAGCCAAATCATAATTAAGAGTTGTAGCTAAACAGCGTACAAAAACTTAACAGCAAGCATGATTAAATGATCGCCGCTAAGTTCTCAGTGTTTACGAAACAACCCTATCACTATTAGCGATTAGCCACTTATTCAACATAAGCCAGCGAATCCTAATTTTTTAGAGGATGCACCATGAAACCATTAACACCCACTTCACCCTTCAAGCAAGGAAAAACACAACTACTATTATCTCTTTTATTGCTAGCATTTCTAATTTCGACGAATGCTAACGCCCATCGTGGAGCAAGAGGTGAAGTAGATACCTGTCGTATTTCTGTCGGCAAGGAAGTCATTCACTTTTCTGCCTATGTACCCACATTAAACCCAGGAATAAGCTTCTGCCACATTATTCCAGAATTAGGCCCAACAGACTTAGTGATAGATTATGAGGGTAAGAAATTACGTAGAACAACCGTTGAATTTGAAGTGACCAAAGAACCTGAGGGCAGCCGTGTTTATTACCATGCGCCTGAAAAAATCAAAAAAGGCTCTATTGATGCAAAGGTTGACTTTAGACAGCATGGTGCGGGGAATTACTTGCTACATGTCACCGTTATCAATGATGGCGAAACAATCGATTCGCACCTTCCTTTCTCAGTAGGGATAGAGGAGGAGGAAGAGCTAATTCCTAATAAAATTTTAATACCTTTTATTATCATCGTACTAATGTTAGCCATTATATTTATCATGCCTCAACCTAAAAAAAGCAAAGAAGAAGAGCTGTAAGCAAGCTCTTTTTTATGCAAGGGCAATAACTTGAGATAGGCTGGGTTAAATTTGCAAGCGTCGCGCGGCAAACGTAACCCAGCACTTGTAGATAGTGTGCGCGTGAATAACTAGAATCAGCCTAGCCTAGCTTATTTTTTCTTCATCACCTCAGCCAAAAGCTCTTGCATCTTTTCTAAGCCTAAATCTTGTGCAACTTGTACATTAGTATCAGGGATTTTCTCGGGGTCTTTATAATTTTCTAACGCTAGGGCTAGACTCGACTCGCGTATTAAGTGCAACATCGGATAAGGAGAGCGGTTGGTATAATTCGCGGGGTCTTCTGCATCACTACCTGAGAAACAATACTCAGGATGAAAACTGGCGAGCTGATAAACCCCCTCATAAGCCTGCGCATGCATTAAATCATTCGCAATTTCCAACAATTCTAAAAAATCATCAAAATCCTGCACGCAATTAGGGTAAATCACTAAAATAGTTTCAAGCTCACTTTGATTATCTAAGCGCTCTGCCTCTGCGATTAAATCCTGCAAACACGCCTCAAGTGAATCCGCCGCACTGACTTGGTAATGAATCTTTTCTTGTTCAAAAACAGGCTTCGCAAAAGGGCAAAAATTTAACCCTATCACAATATCTTTTAACCATTGCTTTGTTTGGGCAATGATAATTTCATTCTGATGTCCCACTTAATCTCCTTACCGAAAATATGAACTAGGTTAACAGCACTAGCTGACACTTTTCTATATTATTTAGAAAACTTTTCAATTTTCAATGAAATTTCTGTCACTAAAGCATCAAACCCTGATTTTTTCAGCACAGCAACATATTCAGAACGTTTTAGTGCTAAATCACTGACCCCATTCGTAATGATATTAATAATACGCCAGTCATCACCTGATTTTTTTAATAAATAATCCATGCTGACATCTTTATCATCTGGCAATACAAAAAAACTATGCACATATATCTGTCCAGGCGATAACTGCTTAACTGAATCTATTTTAAAACTCTCTCCTGAAAAAGAATTAAAGTAATGCGCATAAGAGGCCACACTTAAAGTACTAAATTTTTGCACTAATGTTTTTTTCTGCTCAAGACTTAACTGCTTCCATTCTCTACTAATGACAATACGTGTAATTTTAGGAAGGTTATGCGATTTTAAAACAAAAGGTTTAAGCATTTCAAATCGCTGTTCAAAATTCAGCTTGTCTCCTTGCTGCATAACATTGAGTAGTTCAGCTTGAAAACCTTCAACAACCAAACTCGCTTGTGCCATTTCGTCACTATTAGCATAGCTTGTTAAACTAATAAAAAATAAACAAAAAATGGCTATTAACTTTCTTACTGGAAGCATAATATTTTAACCTTTTGGGTCGTTAGTGTGTTGCGAATAAATGAGTTTTCAATCTTTACAGCGGCTAGAAATTTAAGCAAGGCCAACAAAGCTATCACCCCTTTAAAGGATGCTAGCTTTAAAGACATTTAGCTTTCAACTTTAACAGGGATATCAGCTAGTGATGTTGCTTTAAAGCTAGGTGCCTCCACAATCGCTCCCGATGTTCTAGGACCACGAATCGCTGAAGTCAGTGCTTTTAATGGATGCGCCAAAGTATCTTCGACTGCTGTTGCTTCATAGCCACAATGTGCCATACAGCCTTCACACTTAGGATTTTTACCTGCACCATATTGATCCCATGGTGTGCTATCCATCATTTCTTGAAAGCTATCTGAATACCCTTCATCAGATAATAAATAACACGGTTTTTGCCAGCCAAATACATTGCGAGTTGGATTACCCCAAGGTGTGCAGTCGTATTGCTGATTACCCGCTAAATAATCCAAATAAAGTGAAGAGTGATTTAATTTCCATGACTTATCTTTACCAATCGTAAAGATTTCACGGAACAGTGTTTTTGCCGCTTGGCTAGAAATAAAGGAATCTTGATCAGGGGCGTCTTCATAGCTAAAGCCTGGTGCAATGGTAATGCCTTCTACGCCAAGTTCGGTGGCATAATCTAAAAAGTCGGCGACTTCTTGTGCGCTTTCACCTTGAAAAAGAGTGCAGTTAATGGTCACTCTAAAGCCCTTATCTAAAGCTAGTTTGATTGCCTCAACAGCAATATCAAAAACCCCTTCTTGGCAAACAGAGGCATCATGACGCATTTGATTACCATCTAAATGGATAGAAAAATTTAGATACGGCGAAGGCGTATAGTCGTTAATTTTTTTCTTTAATAATAAAGCATTGGTACATAGATAAATAAACTTTTTACGCGCTATGATACCTGCCACAATTTCAGGCATTTCTTTATGAATTAACGGTTCCCCACCAGGAATAGACACCATCGGCGCCCCGCACTCATCAACGGCTTGTAGACATTCCTCTACGGATAAACGCTTATTTAAAATATCATCAGGGTAAGCAATTTTCCCACAGCCAGCACATTCTAAATTACAGCGAAACAAAGGCTCTAGCATCAGTACCAAAGGGTATTTTTTGATACCCTTTAATTTTTGCTTTATTAAATATGATCCTACAGCAACTTGCTGTCTTAGTGGAACGCCCATGTATACTCCAAAATAATAAATACATTGATTAAAGTTGCAAAAATGCAACAAGCATCAAAAGAAAAAACAGTGATTATGTAATGACCTTTAACTGCACATCCATAATCTCTAATAGTGCGATAGCATACTATTTTTAAACAACTAACACCAGTTTAGCCTAGGCTTTTTTCACTTATTATTTATTCAAAAGCCTTAAATATAAGATTCAAATAAGAAAATTAATGTGACCGAAATGTAACTTTTTTGCAAAAAAACAACATCTTTTGTATTTAAGCGACATTCAGTCTATAATTTACCCTAACTTTATACCCCTTTTAATCCTTCTTCTTCCCATTGGATAATATGACTGACACTCAACCTTCAATTGAAAACCCTGATTCGCTATTAGCTGCCTCTGTTGATGATTTCCAAGCAGTACTATTAGAAGGTGTCTCACGTACATTTGCACTGACGATTCCACAACTGCCTGCCGAGTTATATCCTGTGGTGGCGAATGCTTACCTGCTATGCCGCATAGTTGATACTGTAGAAGATGAGGTCTCTTTAGACTTCCCACAAAAAGAGGCCTTTTGTCAGCGTTTTATTGAGGTGGTTAAGACCGGTAAAGGGGCCGCACAATTCGCAATAGATTTAGCGCCTTTGCTCTCTGAGCAAACGATTCCTGCTGAGCATGTACTGATCCAACTCACCGAAAGAGTGATAGAAATCACTCATAGTTTTGCGCCTGAGCAAATTGAAGCCTTACTGTGTTGTGTGGATACCATGGCAAAAGGTATGCCTGCTTATCAAGGCATGGATCTTTCGGGTGGCTTAGCGACCCTGAAAGATATGGATGAATATTGCTATTATGTCGCGGGCTGTGTAGGCGATATGTTAGCAAAACTATTCTGTCATTACTCGCCTGAGATTGCAGCGAATCGCGAGCAATTAATGGCACTTGCGCCGTCTTTTGGTCAAGGTTTGCAAATGACTAATATTCTGAAAGATATTTGGGATGATGCGCAACGTGGCGTGTGTTGGTTGCCACAAGATATCTTTACTGAAACAGGCTTTGATTTAAAAACGCTTAATAATAGCGGCACAGGCAAAGAATTTCAGTTAGGGCTAGAGCATTTAATCAGTATTGCACAAGGTCATTTACATAATGCCTTAAAATACACCCAGCTGATCCCTAGCCATGAAGTCGGCATGCGAAACTTTTGTCTATGGGCTTTAGGGATGGCAGTCTTAACCTTAAATAAAATACAACAGAACTTAGAATTTACTGATTCTACGCAAGTCAAAATTACCCGTAAAAGTGTTAAGGCTACGATTCTGACCACTAAGGTGATTGGGCGTAGTAACTGGTTATTATCGGCACTTTTTAAGGCAAAAACAAAACAGATGGCTTGCCAAGATTGGCAGTATCAAGCAAAACTATAGATAGGCAGCGTATTATGTTTACTGAGGACTATAGCAATATGAGCAATATCCAGTCACTGGATAATGCTATAAAAAATGCAAAAGACAAATTACTATCTTTACAGCACAAGGATGGCTATTGGGTCTTTGAGCTAGAAGCAGATTGCACTATTCCTGCTGAGTATATTATGCTCATGCACTACTTGGGGGATATTGATACTCAGCGTCAGGCAAAAATTGCCACGTATTTGCGCGCCGAGCAATCAGCTGATGGTAGTTACCCTTTATTTAAGGGCGGTAAAGGTGATATTAGTTGTAGTGTTAAAGTTTATTACGCATTAAAGCTTGCGGGCGATGCAGCTGATGCACCGCATATGTTAAGTTTGCGTGATTATATACTCAGTCAAGGTGGCGCAGCTAAGGCAAATGTCTTTACGCGTATCTTATTAGCCACTTTTGAGCAATTACCGTGGCGCGGTGTGCCTTTTATCCCTGTCGAAATCATGTTATTACCCTCATGGTTTCCGTTTCATATTGACAAGGTGTCTTATTGGTCGCGTACCGTGATGATCCCTTTGTTTATCTTATGTACACTCAAGGCAAAAGCAAAAAACCCGCAAGGCACGGATATTTTAGAGCTGTTTGTGGTTCATCCTGATAAGGAAATGCACTATTTTCCTGAAAGAGGTGTACTCAATAAATTCTTCTTATTTTTAGATGCTTTAGGGCGTAAGTCGCGCATATTGGTGACCGATAAAATGCACCAAATAGCGATTAATCGAGCAAAAAATTGGATTATTGAGCGACTCAATGGTGAAGATGGCTTAGGCGGGATTTTTCCTGCGATGGTTGCGGCTTATCAAGCCCTTCTATTGCTAGATATGGACGAAGATAATGAACATGTTATCACTGCACGTAAAGCGATAGAAAAGCTGTTAGTTGAAACAGACGACACTGCTTATTATCAACCGTGTTTATCGCCTGTTTGGGATACAGGGCTAATGCTACTCGCTTTACAAGAAGCCGATTTAGAAAATACTAAAGCGCACCGCCTAAAAGCTTATAACTGGCTAAAATCTAAACAACTGTCTGACGAGCCAGGTGATTGGCGCATACAACGCCCTGATGTTGAAGGTGGTGGTTGGGCATTTCAATTTGCCAACCCACATTACCCCGATGTTGATGATACGGCTGTCGTCGCTTATGGAATGGCAAGCTCTGGTTTGCCTGATATGGATGAATCTATTCATCGCGCCACACGCTGGGTTGTGGGCATGCAAGCGGAGAATGGTGGCTATGGTGCTTTTGATGTCGATAATACTTATTATTACCTGAATGAAATTCCTTTTGCTGATCATGGTGCCTTATTAGATCCTCCTACTGTCGATGTCAGTGCGCGTTGCGTCATGTTAATGGCGAAAGTGGCAAAAGACCATGATGAGTATTTGCCTGCTTACAACCGCTGTTTAGATTATATTCGTAGTGAACAAGAAGATGATGGCTCGTGGTTTGGTCGTTGGGGCAGTAATTATATTTATGGGACGTGGACGGTATTGCTAGGTTTAGAGCATACCAATATCTCTAAAACAGACCCGATGTATACCCGTGCAGTCACATGGCTGAAAAACACCCAACGCCCTGATGGGGGCTGGGGTGAAGATAATCTGAGTTATGATGAGCCCGATAAGCGTGGACAATTCCATAAAAGTACCGCTTGCCAAACCGCTTGGGCAGTTCTAGGCTTACTTGCAGCAGGAGAATATGAGAGTCAAGAAGTTAAAGCAGGTGTGGATTATTTATTAAAAACGCAACAAGTTGATGGCTTATGGGCGGATGATTTTCATAATGCGCCTGGCTTTCCACGGGTGTTTTATTTGAAATACCACGGTTATGATAAATTCTTTCCACTGTGGGCTTTAGCGCGTTACCGTAACGAGACTAATAGTCAGTGATTACAGGTATTCTCGTTGCCCTGCCTGAAGAATTACACACCCTGACACCCGCCACACTCGCTCAGGGGGAATGCCTGAGCGTGGCTGAAAATACTTTAGTTATTTTATCGGGTGCGGGCATAGAGAATGCTGAACATGCGGCACAAGTCTTAATTAATAAGGGTGCAAAGCAGCTAATTAGCTGGGGTTGCGCGGGTGCATTATCGCCTAATTTAAAAGCAGGTGACTTAGTCATTCCTACGGCAATTATTGCGCATAATAATATTCAGCTAACCCCACATTCGCTATGGGCTAAACAGATAATTAGCACACTAGAGCCACTGATTAAATGCTATAATGGCAAGCTTTTTGAAAGTAGCTCAATTATCTCTTTAGCAAAAGATAAAACAGAACAGTACCAAGAGACACAAGCACTTGCCGTGGATATGGAAAGTGGTGCTGTGGCTCGGCTTGCCCTAAAGGCGAATCTTCCCTTTGTTGCAATTCGTAGTATTATTGATCCTGCCAACTTAGATTTACCGCAAGCAATCA
>WTCM01000169.1 GCA_013138595.1 Methyloprofundus sp.
GAAAACAGGCGCATAGCGAGCTACGTAACTGTTTTTCTAGTGCGTCTGTGGAGTTAAAAGACTAGTCAGACTCGGGTATTATTGAATTCTCGCTCCTTAACGCTGACATTGTTATGAAAAACAAATCCTTAGTTATCTTCTTTTCCGATGTGGTGGGTAGTACATCAATCTATGAGCAGCATGGGAATTATTTAGCACTGCAATTAATTTCAGGTTGTATTAAAGGGATGATTACAGATGTTGAACAAAATAATGGCACGTTGATTAAAACGATTGGTGATGAGGTGATGGCTTGTTTTCCTGATGCAAATTGTGCATTTCAGGCGGCTGTTTCTATTCAGTTGCGTCAGCAAGGCTTGCCCGTTAGCGTTAGAATCGGATTTCATTATGGTGAAGTCATTGAAAAGGATAATGATTATTTTGGCAATGCGGTTAATGTTGCCGCTAGAATTGCCTCTCGTGCCACCGCTAATGAAATTATGACCACTGAGCAAACGGTGCTGTGTTTGTCAGAGGATAAGCGCAGCAATACCCGATTTTTAAGTGACTCCACTGTTAAAGGTAAGAATGAAGTCTTATCCATTTATGAGGTGCTTTGGAATACTAGCCCTGATGATGACTTGACCATTATGTCAGCGCCTCTTGGAGAAAATAAACAGCCACAGTGTGGTTTGGAATTGCTGTATCAACAAAGTATTTTTCAGCTAAATGCTACGCATTTATGTTTATCAGTAGGACGCAGTGCAGATAATGAAATTGTGATTAATGATGAGCTTGCTTCTCGAAAGCATGCCAAGATTGAGCTAAAAAATTCACGTTTTATTTTAACGGATACTAGTTCAAATGGGACTTATGTGGTGATTGGTGATAATGAGCCGATTAAAATTGTACGTGACTCAATTGAGTTGGTGGGTACGGGTCAGATTGAGTTAGGAAGGTATACGCCTGAAAGCGTGCAAAGTATTTTATATCGGCGCGTGCGTATGCTTTAAGCCTGTTTTTAGCTCATATCAATTTGGCTTTTGTCTAAGAAAGTATGCGCATAGTCTAAATAGACTTTTTCTTTGATAAAGGCATCAAATAGGTCAGGATCTATATGATTGTCCTCTTTCATTTTTTGTAAAATAGCGATAGATTCCGAGAGTTTTTTGGCTTTTTTATAGGGTCTATTAGGTGCGGTTAAGGCTTCAAAAATATCCGCAATTGCCATGGCTCTAGCCTGAATAGACATTTCTTCCCGTTTTAAACCTAGTGGGTAACCCGTACCATTCATTTTTTCATGGTGTCCACCCGCATATTCAGGGACATTTAAAAGGTGTTTAGGGAAGTTTATTTTTTCCAGCATGGCGATGGTCGCATTAATATGATAATTGATACGTTCTCTTTCTTCGCTGGTGAGCGTGCCGTGTGTAATCGTCAGGTTTTTAACTTCATTTTTTGAGAGTATGGGTTGAGGAGAATTTTCAGAGACCCAGCTGCCTTGACTGATTTCGGTAATTTTTTGTTGTGCCTCCTCATGCATAAATTCCCCGCCTGCATTGGACTGCTTAATCAATTCTAAGTTAGCTTCTATTTGGGCAATCGTAGCTTTGTAGGCTTGCTCTATTATGCTTGCTTGATCAGGGCTTAGTCTTATTTGTTTCAACATTTTAATTTCTGCATCACGCTTGAGTACTTCAAAGCGCGTGGTAATTAATTCGATTCGATCAAAGATAGTTTCTAGTTTAGTGGATTTATCAATAATATATTCAGGTGTGGTAATTTTTCCGCAATCATGTAGCCAGCCAGCAATTTTTAATTCGTATACATCTTTCTTAGACATCGTAAAATCTTTTAAATAGCCCTCTTGTGTTTGGTGTGCTGCTTTTGCGATTAGCAGGGTTAATTCAGGGACTCTACGACAGTGGTCGCCCGTATAGGGAGACTTTTCATCAATTGCTGTGGCAATTAGTTGAATCAAAGATTCAAACATGCTTTCTAAGTCATTGATGAGTTGTTGTTTGGTGAGTACGATTGCGGCGAGTGAGGCAAGTGCTTTGGTAAAACGTAGCGAGACGGAATCAAAGCTAATAATTGTGCCAGAACTTTGATCTATGGCATTAATCAATTGTAGAACACCAATCGTATCATTTTCATGGTTGATCATAGGCACGGCTAAAAACGACTGAGATCGATAATCGTTGATTTGGTCAAACTTTTTGGTACCACTGAAATCGAATGTCTGATCGGTGTAGGCGTTGCTAATATTAATCGCGGTGTTTTTATGATAAGCACAACTGGCGACATTGGTATAATTTGGCGAGCCATCAGCAAGGTATAAGGGAATTAGAGGCATATTGACGGGCTGTTTAGAGGTGCCTCCTAAAGACATATTTAATGTTTTAGAATGTACAATTTCCATCTTTATATGTTGGTCATCAATCAGGTAGAGAGTTCCACCATCCGCCCCTGTAATATTAATCGCGCCGTCTAAAATATCTTGCAATAATTTGGATTGGTTTTTTTCGGCAGAGATTGCGGTGCCAATATTGATTAACTCATCCAGTTGATTGATTATTTTATTTTCAGTCATTTCTGCCTCCAGAGCTTACGGGCAACTCGTACTAGTGCTGTTTTTTCACAGCTATGGTGTGACCGTTTTTGCTAAGGAACGCGCACGGAATAACTTCGGGATGTTATTCCGTGCGCGTTCCTAAAGTTTAGTTCATTGTACTCCAGCTTTGCATTTGACATTGAGTGGATTAAATTTTCACCTCAGTACCAATAAAGGTTAAAATTGTCGTTCTTATTTGGTATTTTACATCAGGGTGAAAACATGAGTTTTAGGTCAAGTTTAACAAAAATAATAATAAAGTTGACTCCGAATCAGTTAATTATTTGGGGAGCTAATTTTATATTGAAAGATATTGCTAAATTAACAGGTTTTAATTTCGATATAGATACCCGTAAGTTATATGCACAAGTACACCTAGCAGGTGAAACAGAGATGATTGATGTCTGGCTTGAAGAGTTTACGGTGCTTAAGCAAGAAGGGCGTTATGCGTTTTTTATGCAAGATGCTAAATCTAATCGTGTTTGGTTAGATAATATATTGTCGCGTATCACAGGCAAAGAGTGGAGAATTCCTGTGCCAGCACAGTTGGCTTCATACGCTGATTTTGTGGCTGAACTACTTGAGGCGCAAAAACTAGAGAAGGACGAGGAGAGTGCTTAGGGAAGGGAGTTTAATGATACCGGCTGGCTAAGCTTAATCTGCCTTATTCTAAGACGTAGAGATGGGGTGAATATCCCATCTCACCGTAGCTTAGGTGTGGATTCATCCACACAGTGCAGATAAATCTGCACTGTGTGGCTATTATGTCCCACGTTAAGTGGGGCGCTAATGTTTTTACTAGGTGGTAATAAAACAAATTATGCTAAAATTACCCGCTATTATTAGTACTGTCTCACTAAGTGGTTTTTAAACCTCTTCCGCTATATTTTTCCTTTTTCTGTCATTTCAAATATGAGTAACAAAGCGATAAAATCCGATTTACAACAGGCATTACTGCTTTGTAAAGGCGCGTTTCTTTCTGCCGCGGCCTTTAGCTTAGTGATTAATTTACTGATGCTAACGCCTACTATCTATATGCTGCAATTGTACGATAGGGTCTTGAGTAGCCGTAGTGAAGAGACTTTAATCATGTTAACGATTATTGTCGTGGCTATTTTTATCACTCAGGGGTCATTGGAGTGGGTGCGCATGCAAATTCTTGTGCGTGTCAGTGTTAAACTTGAAACTTTGCTCAACAAACGCTTATATACAGTGGCCTATAAAAAGTCATTGTATACCGGTGGTCAGCAAGCGAGTTCGCAGCCTTTAGATGATTTAACCTCCTTACGCCAATTTTTAACAGGGAATGGCTTGTTTGCTTTTTTTGATGCCCCTTGGCTGCCGATTTATGTCGCTTTGATGTTTGTTTTTCATCCTTATTATGGATGGTCGGCAATATTTGCTGCAGTGGTTTTAATTATTTTAGCTATTCTGAATGAAAAAAGTACCCATCATATTTTGCAAGAGGCAAATGGTTTAGCCGCTAATGGTCGTGCTTTGGTGAATAAAAATCTGCGTAATGCAGAGGTAATCGAGTCGATGGGGATGCTGGAGAATATGCATCAACGTTGGTTAAAGGGGAGTGAGAAAGTCTTATTTTTACAAGCGATTGCTAGTTCACGAGCAGGCTTGTTTGCTTCTATTTCAAAGACATTACGGGTTTTGTTTCAATCTTTAGTATTAGGTTTAGGGGCCTACCTTGCGATTCAGCAAGAAATTTCACCGGGGCTTATGATTGCGGGATCTATTCTATTAGGACGTGCATTAGCACCGATAGATTTGATGATTGGTAGTTGGAAAGGTTTTATTTTGGCGCGTACACAATATGCGCGTTTAAATGATTTATTACTGCAAATTCCTGAAGATAAAGACAAAATGTCTTTGCCTGAGCCTGAAGGTAAAATTCAGCTTGAACAAGCGGTGATTGTTCCTCCTGGTACTAAAGTGCCTGTGGTTAAGGGGGTCTCATTACAAATTGACCCAGGTGACTCCGTAGGTATCATAGGACCTAGTGGTGCAGGTAAATCGACCCTAGTCAGGGCTATTTTAGGTATTTGGCCTGCAGCTAACGGAAAAATACGCTTAGACGGTGCGGATGTGTTTGCTTGGGATCGTGTGGAGTTAGGCCCTTATATTGGTTATTTACCACAAGATATAGAGCTATTTGAAGGTACGATTAGTGAGAATATTGCACGTTTTGGAGAGCTTGACCCTGAAAAGGTGGTAGCAGCAGCAAAAATGAGTGATGTACATGAGCTTATTTTACGTTTGCCAGCAGGGTATGACACGATGATTGGCGCAGCGGGAGGTAATTTATCAGGGGGACAAAGACAGCGCATTGGTTTGGCTAGAGCCTTATATGGACAGCCTAAACTAATCATTTTAGATGAGCCTAATTCTAACCTTGATGAGCTAGGAGAACATGCCTTAGCAAGAGCAATACAGACTTTAAAGCAATATAATGCAACGGTTATTGTGGTTTCGCATAGAACCAGTGTCTTGTCTGTTTTAGATAAATTACTCGTGTTAAATGAAGGGGTGCTTGTCGCTTATGGACCGCGCGATGAAGTGCTTGCTCAGTTAAAGCAAAATGCAACGCAGTCACAAGCACCTGCAAGACCTGCGGCTACAACCACTGTCACCACTGTACCTATTTCTTAAAACTTTTTACATACCCTAACAAATAATATGTCGCTTATCGCAGATCAAGAAGAGCTTGCTATCGTCCTAAATACCAATGATAAGCCTATCCGACTCGTGGGTTTTATAATTCTATTGGTGATGATTGGGGGCTTTGGGACATGGAGTTATATGGCTCCGATTGGTAGTTCAGCGATAGCGCCTGGTGTTGTGTCGGTTAAATCGCATCGTAAAACAGTGCAACACCTTGAAGGGGGAATTGTTAAGCAGATCGACGTGCGTGATGGGGATTTAGTCAGCGCGGGGGATGTGTTGTTAAGTTTGGACACGACGCAAGATGCAGCTTATATTCAAATTCTACGGGGGCAATATATTACCGCTGAGGCATTGAATGCGCGCTTAAAGTCTGAGCGTGGCTTAGCTAAGAAAATTAGTTTTTCTGAGGAGTTTCTTGGCTTAGAGGATAAGCGTGTAAAAGAGGCGGCCGAAGGGCAGAAACAAATTTTTATGGCGCGTAGGCATAGTTATTTAGGTGAATTAGAAGTCTTGCGTCAACGGATTAAACAGTTAGCTTTGCAAATAAGTGGTTTAAAAGAGTCACAGGCGAGTAACCGTCAGCTTGCGCGCTCATTTGCTGAGGAAGTGGAGGATTTGAGGTCATTATTAAATGATGGTTTTGCGGACAAGCGACGCTTAAGAGAATTAGAGCGTAATCACACCCAGATTAAGAGTGAAATATCGGGTTTAACCACCGATATTGCCACCACCAAAATGCAACAAGGTGAAACAAAATTACAGATTTTACAAATAGAACGTAAGTTTCAAGAAGATATTGCGACTCAGTTAGTGTCAGTGAATGCTGAGCTCTTTAGTATTAATGAGCAATTAGTCGTGGCTGAAGATAAAGTACGACGCAGCACGATTTTAGCACCTGTCAGAGGTGTGGTCTTGGGGATGTCAGCGCATACGACAGGCGGCGTAGTGATGCCGGGTGAATCTATTTTAGATATAGTGCCCGAAGATGAGGAGTTGATTATTACCGCTAAAGTGTCGCCAGTGGATATTGACCAAGTACATATAGGTTCATTGGCTGAAATTCGTTTCAGTGCCTTTAGTAGTAAAACTACTCCCGTGATGGAAGGCATGGTGCAAACGGTTTCTGCGGATAGCTTGTTAGACGAAATCACGGGCATGCAATTTTATGAAGCTAGGATTGAACTCACCGCTGTGAGTAGTCAGCGCTTAGGTAAGTTAGTGCTTATTCCGGGTATGCCTGCTGAGGTCTTGATTAATACCGGTGAGCGTACTTTATTTGAATATTTAATGCAGCCTTTAACCGATGCGTTTGCGCGCTCATTTACAGAAGAATAAAACCTATGAAAGTCTTAGTATTTTGTTTGTGGGGGATCAGTGCTAGCGTATTAGCGGATGATTTAATGAGCGTTTATCAGCAAGCAGTGTATGCCGATCCTAATTTGAAAGCCGCAGGGTTTCAATTTGAGGTATCAGCCGCACAACAAGCGCAAGCGGGTGGAGCTTTATTACCACAAATTTCGGCGAATGTGAATATCTCTTATAATAATCGTAAGAGTGTGAATGATCTGCAGTTAGGGGATGATGAGTATAAAGGTGAACGCTATTCAGTTGGGCTAACGCAAAGTTTGATTGATGTGGCAAAAATATACAATTGGAAGCGTTATCAGTCCTTAACGGATAAATCCTTGATTGACTTGTACCAAGCTCAACAAGTATTAATGTACGATGTAGTCGAGCGTTATTTTACGGTACTTGCAGAGCAAGATAATTGGCTACTCATTAGCCAAGAAACAGAGACGACAGCGCGTCAATTAGAGCAAATAAAAAGGCAGTTTGAAAAGCATTTGGTAAAAATAACCGATGTCTATGAGCTGGAGGCAAAGCTGGACTCCCTAATCGCTGATGCGATTGAAGCGGAAGCCTTAATTGATATTGCTAAACAGGGCTTAATTGAATTAACAGGCATGCCCTTTAAGCAATTATCTACCTTACGTAGTGATATTGAGTTTGCGAAGCTGCAAGGTGATTTACAGTTACTGACTGAGCAAGCGCAATTGAATAGCCCATTGATTAGAGCGCAAGAGATGGAAATCGAGGCGGCTGATTATGATTTAACAAGCCAGCAAGCGAGACATCTTCCTGTAGTTGATTTAGAGTTGCAGTATTACAATACCGATACGGGCTATCAAAATACTCAAACTCCTACGATAGATACAAAAGTTGCGGCGATTAATATCAATATTCCTATTTT
The DNA here is from genome assembly GCA_013138595.1 of Methyloprofundus sp. Classification (GTDB taxonomy): domain Bacteria; phylum Pseudomonadota; class Gammaproteobacteria; order Methylococcales; family Methylomonadaceae; genus Methyloprofundus. The sequence continues at coordinate 7,521 of WTCM01000169.1, forward strand.
TTCGGGCGGTGCAACACAGCAACGTGCGCATGAAGCGGCAATGCAACTTGAATTAGGTAAACAGCAGAAAATTGCTTTGCTACGTTCAGTAGAAAAAGAAACGCGCGATGCTTTTTTAACCGCCAACGCCAGTGTGCGTAGAATCAAAGCAGCGAATAGAGCATTACATTCCTCTGTAAAAGCACGTGAAGCGATGGAGAAAGGCTTTAGTTATGGGATGCAGTCCATTGGTGATGTGTTAATTTCTCAAGCGCGGGAATATATGGCGAAAAGAGATTTATTAACCTCTAAATATATTTATATTAAAAATAGAATTCGTTTTGAGCGTGCTTCTGGGATATTGAGCCCTGCCTCTTTAGAGGAAATTAATCAGTGGTTAGAAATACGACCTGCGGCAGGATAGAGTATACGGCATGTGTAGTGCAACCTATCACTTTAAGGCATGTTATCTTTTGCTATTCTTTAAGTTTATTATTGTTTCGTGTTAAGTCGCTAGGCAGGTATTAGTTTTAAAATTAGCTCTTTTTTCCACCATGTATGATTTGACGTAAACGTAACATAATGCGCCAAGATTTACTGGCATAAACCGCTTTTAATTCTTCGTCTAATTGCTGCGATGTGATGTACCAGTGATGATTTGATTGGTTGAGCTCATCTACTTTAGACTGGGTTTCTGTTAATTTGCTTTGTAAGGTAGTTGCGAGTGTTGATTGTTCTGTTAAGGCGGCTTCATTTGCCAGTAACGCTTGGTTTTTTTCGTCTAACTGAGTGTGACTGCTTTCGAGTTGGGTCTGTAACGCGCCCGCTTTTGTAGACTGCTCTATTAACGCGGTTTCACTGACTAATAGTACAGCCTGTTTTTCCTCTAGTTGAGCTTTAGTCTTCCATAACTCATGATTCAGCTGTTTATCTTTATCATGTAAGTGTTGAATCTCTGCTTTTTCTATTTTTACCTGAGTTTCTTGCTCTGACAATTGATTCTTTAGGGTCGAAAGAGAAGTGTTATTAGCGTTTATCTTATTTCTAAGGTATTTTATTTCTAAGTTTGTATTGTTAGAGAGCTCTACTAAGTGACCTTCAATATATAAAGCATCTAAACCTGATTCAAAAAAACCTTTGATAGCATCGGCAGGGCTACAAACAATAGGTTCTTCATGCACATTGAAAGAGGTGTTGACTAGGGCAGGTTTAGAGCTAATCTGTTTATAATTTGTGATGACTTTATGAATGAAAGGGTTGGTTTTTTTTGTCACTAATTGTGGTCGAGCGGTGCCATCGCAGTGTACGACAGCGGGGCATAACCTCTGCATGTCATCAGTACATTGCAGGGTAATCGTCATAAATTCAGCGGCATGTTTTACTTTGTCTATGTCCTTAAATAACCAGCTAGCATCTTCTTCAAGACACATAGGCGCAAATGGCATAAACTCAGTTCGGCTAAGTTTATTATTGAGTTTCTTATTAATAGAAACATTATCTGCATTCGCAAGGATAGAGCGATGTCCAAGCGAGCGTGGCCCAAACTCCATAGCCCCTTGAAAAATAGCCACTATCTTTCCACTCGCCAATAAGTCAGCGACTTCTTTTTCGGGTTCGCTAGGGGTGTGAAATTTAACCTTATTGTCTAATAGAACTTTTTCGACTTCGCTCATTGAATAATGAGGACCAAGAAACATTGAGTTAACAGCTCTAGGTAAAAACTCAGGGTTGGCTGAAGCGACTTGAAGGGCTGCTCCAAGTGCTGTGCCATCATCTGACATGGCAGGTGAAATAAAGGTCGCTTTAAAGCCAAGTTCACTTGCAAGCTGATTGATTTTTACATTAGCAAAAATTCCGCCTGACAAGCAAAGGTTCTCGGAAGCCTCGCCTTGCTTGATCAGTTCGCTAAGGATGCCTGTTATATGATCTTCTGCTATTGTCTGAACGGTGGCGGCAATGTCTTCGCGCGTATACTCTGCCAACGCATCTCTGATGAGTTGTGCCTGTTTAGCGTTCACTTTTAATTTCGGTGGAATGTCTTTGCTGTACATATCCGACCAGTCAATCAGTTTCTGAAGTGTTTCAGGTGTTTGGCAGAGCCAGTGCTCCATTATTTTTCGGCAAGATTCGACAGGTTTACCATACGCCGCGAGACCTGTAATTTTACCTTCGTGTTTTAGGGGAGTATAGCCTAGAGCTACTGTAATAGCTGTATACAGGTTTGTGACGCTAGAGTAGTGGTTGATACTAAATTGGTCTATTGCTTGAATGCCTGTTTGGGTGGATGCTCTGTATACCCCTCCAAACCAGTCTTCATTTGCCATGCCACCATCATAAACTAGGCAGGTGGCATTGGTATACCCACTGAGCCAAAAAACAGATGCCGCATGACATAGGTGATGAGGAATAAAAACTTTTTCAATTTCAACGGGTATAAAGCTCAGCGCTTGATAAAACAAGTCTGCATGAGATCTATCAACAGTATCAGGTGAGTTGAAGGGGGATAAGCAATATTTACTCGATAGATTATCAGCAGGTGTGTAGTGGTGTTCAACAGAAATGGCTACTTTAGATATTTTTTCCCATGGCAGCCCATTGAGTATTGCTGTGGGATGCCTGCCATCTTGTTTTACGCGTGAAATTCTTTCTAGTGATATGGCATATAAGATTTTCCCTTGAGGGGATACTATCGCTATGGCTGTATCATGCATTCCACTATAATTTAGCCCAAGTATTGAGCCTTGAGGAATCTTTTTCGATTCAAACACATCCTTCATTTAGTCAAATCCTTTTTTACTGATGATATTTTCTTTACTTCTGTCTTTTGTGGAATCCAAGATAGACCTTGAAAAAAAATTTTATCACTATTGTGTACATTGAAGACTAACACTAAATCACGCCAGTCATAATTATTGGTGACATGTGTTTCTTTATCATGGAGTGCAATAGAAACTGAATAACTACCGACACCCAAATTTGCCGTGAAGCTGACAATAAATTCATATTCATCATCAATAGTTAGGTTTTGTAAGGCTTGACCGCTATGCCATGTATTGGTGCCATAACAGACTTGTCCTAGACGATCTTTGATCGCGTACCCCATGACCAGTGATTCAATCGCTTGGTAAACTTTAATCTTGATATGTAGTTCTGCTTGTTCACCTACATTGATAAATTCAGTTGCTTCACCTTTGCTATTGTATAAGGAAACTTGCTGAATCCTTGCTTCTCCAGTGCCAGAGCTGGTTTGTATTTTACCTGTATCAAGCTGGGAAACTTCTACAGTGCTATTTTCTTTTTCTGCGATAATGGCATTGTAAAAGTCAAATGCTTCTTCTGGAGTTCCATCTTTTATCACCGCTCCATTTTCTAATAAAATAGCGCGTTCACATAAGCTTTTAATCGCTCCTGGGTCATGCGAAACAATGAGTAATGTCGTACCTTGTTTTTGAAATTCACGGATGCGATCAAAACTTTTATGTTGAAAATAAGTGTCTCCAACAGAAAGTGCTTCATCAACAATGAGTATTTCAGGGCGATAGGCTGTTGCCACAGCAAAGGCGACACGTACTTGCATACCACTTGAATAGACTCGTACTGGCTGGTCAAAATATTCGCCAATTTCGGCAAATGCCTCTATATCGGACATGACTTCTTGAATTTCTCTGGTGTTAAAGCCCATTAAGCCTGCGGCATGAAATACATTTTGCCGCCCTGTTAGTTCTGGGTCAAAGCCCATACCAAGTTCAAGAATAGCAGCAATACGCCCATTAATTTGTACTGTCCCCTCAGTCGCTTGTAATGTGCCTGTTATCATTTTAAGCAGTGTGCTTTTTCCCGCGCCATTTTGACCGATAATTCCGATGGCTTCACCAGCGTGAATTTCAAAACTTACATGGCGCAGTATCCAGTGCTCTGCACTTGCATTTGTAGGGATGCCAAACCAGCGTGCAAAACGTTTCCATTCTGAACGGTAGCTAAGGAAAGCTTTTCCTAAGTTTTGTACGCTTAATAAACTCATCGTACCGCCACTATTATTTTAGGGCTGGTATTCTGAAATAGAAATAGGCTAGCTCCAAAAGTGGTGGTGGGCAGGGTTCGTGGGAAACTCATTTTCTTCATCAAGCGGTTCTTTGTGGTCTTGTGTATTGAGCTAAGCAGTAATTGGCGATATTGCCATATGTTATTTAATGTGCGCTTACAGGTTTGTGTAGGTGTCATTATCTACGAATTGTTCTCTTGGTTTGTGTTTGTAATTATTTGATAAAAAAGTATTTTATGATGCTTTTAATGCTCTTATTTTATGAGTCATATTATAGCATATGCGCTCTTATCTACAATATAGCCCTTAAGAGACGCGTGTAAGCTCATTAAAGTCTAATTTTCTGGTTTTCGACCTTTAACATCAAAAATGAATTTAAAAAAATACCCCTACCTACCTTAAAAAACCTTAAATTTAACTTTTACTTAGTAGCCATTTTTTTTCTGTGACATTATGAAGTTAACAGTCTAACTAGAGAGTTAGCTCTCATTTTTTAAGGTTGTTTTCAAAAATATGAGTATTTAGGTGGATTAAATATTATCAATCTATAATAATGATAAGTCTTTATTAGTTTTTTTGGGGAGATCATCATGGTATTAACAACAACAGATATTTCACAACTTTATGTCACTATTTTTAATAGAGCATCGGAGCAGGGGGGGAATGATTTTTGGAAAACAGTACAGTTACCCCCTGGCTCAGAGCAAGAGTTAAAAGCTTTTACAGCTGATGAGATGTTGTTAACAGGAAGTGCGCTAGAGTATTTTGGCGATACATTAGGGGATAGCCCTGAGCAACATCAAGCGTTTATTGAAGTTATTTATTTAAATACATTCAATCAAACATATGCTCAAGATCCTGGTGGGATTGAGTTTTGGGCTAGTGTCTTAGATGGCGGAGAATCACACGGGACGGTTGTTAATGAAATTATTAAAGCAGTATTAGGAACTCCTGGTACACCTAACACGGAACGTTTTAATAATCGCGTAGAAATTTCTGATTATGCCGCATTGACCATTACTCAGTTCGATCCACAAGGGGTAATCGGGGGGCCAATAGAGACTGGATTAACCTTTTATGGTCAAGGTGAAGGAAACCTTGTTGTAACGGATGCCGACTACACAGTGGTTGATGCAAAGTCTGATATTGACAAAATCCCTTTCATATATGAATTTACGGAAGCGGACGATAATATAACAGGGCGTGCAGGCGATGATACTGTTGTAGCGACACTTATCGCCGGGATAGAGTCAGCTCCAGATACAGGCACTTTAAATGATGCCGATGTCTATAGCCCGAATGGCGGTTCTGATACTTTAGCATTGACCACGAATATTGCTAATTTTGCCACGAGCAGCATACCCGATGGCGTTGATGTTAATAAATTAGAATTAATTTCTGGGAATGCGAGTGATCCAGGTGCTGATGTTGTTTGGGAGAGTATTAACTTTGATAAGGACTTTGATGAAGTGATCTTAGATATGGGGCTGCAAATATATGATAGTGAGATTTTAACGATCACTAGCATACCTACTTCTACAGCAGTCACCTTGAAAAACCTAAGAGGAAATGCTGATAATAATCTTATTAAAGCCTTCAGCTTTGAGACATCAATTGAAGAAGTAGATAGTGTTGATTTAACCTTTGTCGGAAGTGTCAATGCCCCTGATAAGTTAAGACTTAACTCTACTACGATATTTGATAATGCGACACATATTGATATCAATTATACGATCAAAGATTTTAATAATGACATAGGAAACTCCTTTTTCTATAAGGCAATAGCCCCTAATAGCTTAACGTTAAATACTATTCTTAATATTGAAAATGTTAGCTCTGAAGGTGAAGGTGCGTCTAGTGATTTCAGAGCGGGTATTGGTTTTGAAGGTACTGGTTCAGCAGTACTGAAGAGTATTATTAATATAAGCGATACGAATAATACGCGTGCTTATTTGTATAACTCAGGAACTTCTGCTCCAACGAGTGATCGTGATGTTGTTACTGTTAATCTAGCCAATATTAAAAATACAGCGGCTCAAACTCAGGTGGTTGCTGATGATTTTGAAACATTAAATGTTAATGTATTAGCAAACTCGGAGCTGGAATTTATTGATGTAGGTAACGATATACGTGCTGGTGTTGATGCGACGGTTAATGTTAATCTTAATGTGGATACTTATTTGAAGGTTAGCATATGGGAGTTAAGAGAGACGAATGGCGATACAAGTTTTAATATTACAGGTGCAGGTGACCTGTCAATTCAATCACTGGTTTCTGCAGCAAATAAAGATTTCAGTGAAGTCAGCATTGATGGCTCTACGGCAACAGGCGATCTCCTTTTAGGTATTGGGCAACTCAATGATGATACAGGTGAACTTGATTCAGGGCTTATTACGGATAGTGTTGTGTCTATATTAACGGGCTCAGGCGAGGATACGGTTATATTTAATGCTCCATTTGGTGTGCCTGATGGGCTTGACGGTACAGCTAGAATCCAAACCAATGGTGGTGGAGACTATATTAATGTTAATACGGGAACCGATACAATTGTCTATACCTTAGCATCAGACTCGCAAGCCATTTTTTCTGAAGAGGAAGATGAAACGGGGGCTCTACAAACCTTTGCTCCAGGAATAGATGTGATTAAAGGCTTTAATGGTGTAGCAGGAGCTGATGATAACAAAGATACCGTTGAGTTAGGTGCCTCTCTTAATTTAGCCTTTGCTAACCCAGATGGCTTGACTGGTATAGTGCAAAAAGGTAGTGTAATTTTGGGTAGCGATGCATTTGATTTACAATATTATTT
>WTCM01000079.1 GCA_013138595.1 Methyloprofundus sp.
GAGCGTTTTTTTGCGAAACCCATCATCATATTAATGATGAATTTCTCTACGACCCTAAAAAAACAGGTACTGCGTTCTACCCTCCTACAAAGTCTACTTATTGTCTTGTTTTAAAGTAATAACCGAAAAGCCGTCATAGTAGCATTAATTGTTTATTAATATAAGGCTTTGCTGGTTTCAATTGAGCCAGATCATACAGCCACCCACCCTAGACTAAACTTACTTTTTACTTGATTGTTTTACTGGTAAATGTATTAATAAGTAATACATTTAATATTAGGAGGGTTATGATGCAAAGAAATACCAGCGTAACACTAGGCGAGCATTACTCTAAGTTTGTTGATAACAAAATTAAAACTGGACGTTTTCAATCAACAAGTGAAGCTGTTAGAGCAGGGCTTAATCTCTTAGAGGAGCAAGAAACAAAGCTAGATATTTTAAGAAATACTCTTGCTGCTGGAGAGGCTCAGCTTGACCAAGGCTTAGGAGTAGAGGGTGAAAGCTTTATGCAGGAGTTAATAGAGTAGTGGCTAACTATATATTATCACCAGCCGCACAAAATAGTCTTAAAGGGATAAAATCTTATTCGCTTAAAAATTTTGGAAAGCGGCAAACGGCAATATACCTTAAAAAACTACAGGTTTGTATGCAAGATTTAGCTGATACACCATCAAAAGGAACAGCAAGACCAGAGCTTAAAAAAAGGCTATTATAGTCAGTTTATAGCCTCACATACCATCTATTACCGCGTTAGTGATACACATATAGGCATTATTGATATATTGCATCAATCAATGGAGCCAACATTACATATTCATTAAAGCTTTATGATTTTTTGGTAGCTTTTATTTCCCCGTTGATACTGTATATCTTGCCAGAATTCAAGGGGGAGTCAGCAAGTAGCCTGTATGTAACGCAGTGTAATATGGAAATTGGTAAACACTAAATCTCATATTACGCAAAGCGCCATACGGGCTACTGGCTACTGGCTACACTTGAAGGTGGCATAGTCTACATCAAAGACCTGCACTATTTTTTGTGCTCATCAAAGGCGAAAACTATTCTGATACAAGATCCTCTTGCCAATATCGATAATTATTCTTACCCTGACGCTTGACAGTGTACATGGCATGGTCTGCCATAGAGATTAGTTCATCATGGTTGCTTGAGTGCTCAGGAAACAGGCTGATGCCAATGCAGATGCCAATATTGCATATATGCTCATCAATTTCAATGGGATGAGATAGGGCATCAAGAATGCGCTGGGCAATAATATCAGGATAGTTTTGCCCATGTAGTTCGGGGAGGATGGCGGCAAATTCATCTCCTCCCATTCTGGCGATGGTATCTGATTTTCGAACACAGCTCTGAAGTCGTTTGGCTACTTCGATGAGTAGAAGGTCACCAATGTCATGTCCGTAGCGATCGTTTACATGCTTAAAACCGTCGAGATCCATAAATAAAATTGCAAATGGTCGTTCCATGCGTTTTGATAAAATACTAACCTGCAATAAGCGATCTTTGAACAGCGCTCGGTTTGGTAGGCCAGTCAAGAAGTCATGGGAGGCCTGCTGGGTAAGTTGTTTATGAACTTCGTGGAGTTCATGAATAAGCTCTTCTTTTTTTAGAGCCTCCCTTCTCAAAAGTACTATGGCTCCTCCGACTACTAATAAGAATATTAGGAGAAGTGAAAGCCCAATTGTTTTGTAATAACTCAGGCGTGCGACATTCTCAAGGTGATCTTTGTAGACGGAAAAATTACTTTTATTGTGGTAACGATCCGCAATAATATTTTTTATGTCAAGATGCTGCATCCCTTTGTCTAGTAATTGAACCAAGCGCTTTCCGTCATCGGTTTTTGGAGAGAAAAACGCATACCGTTTTGTGGTATCACGCATAGAAAATGCCACTTCAAAATCAAATAAATCCCCTCCAAAAAATTCTTCCTTGAATGCAGTTTCATTGTATGGATACAGGTCGATTTCATGGCGTTTAAGTGCTTGAAAAGCGATTTCATCTGATGGAAAATTTAAAACTTGAGTCGGATCGGAGAGAAACTGTCGCATATAGTTGTTGATTGTTGAGCCCTCACTCAAACCGACTTTATAGTGAGAGATTTTTTCCATATTATTGATATACAAGTGATTGTCAATCGATTTGATCATGGCATAATTTACTGTAAAATATTCATGCGTTGTAAATACACCGTATTCTTTGCGTTCCGCATTCCTGCTAGCTCCCCCCAAAATATGAATTTCATTTCGCTTAACCTTATCTAAGCGAGCTGCCCAGTTTAATGATTCATCCCGAATAATTTCATATTCAAATTGCAGCATTTCAGCCAGCATTTGTAGTACATCTATGGCAATACCAGAAAATTTATTTTCACTCTCGTCATAGTATGAGATAGGGAGGAAATCATCATCAACCAGAACCTGCAAAACACCTAGCTCATCCAGAAAAACTCGTTCTTCATCCGTTAACTCAATTGTAGGGTTGGGGGTACTCATGAATTTTTTATTCACAGAAGCATGAGTGCCCCCAAACATTGAGGCTACGATAATCGATACAATGAGTAGTTTTTTTCGGCAAATATATACTTTTCTTCGCATAATAAAAATTATAAAAAATAGTGTTCAGATATTTGATTTATTATATAAATAATAAGCAAGTTGGCTGCGCCTTAGCTTTCAATTTTTACTCTAGCCCCTATAAATTTCTTTACAGTGCTAATTTTGTACAGCTATCTGGGGGATTGTTTTCAAGCTCTAATAATTGTTACTTTAAGCTGAGTTGGAGGTAAGAAATGATAGCAAAGTCAGTAAGTGATCGTTAATGGTATTCAATAATACTACGCTTGCTTAGTAAGATAGGCTTAAAAACCATCTCATTTTGTAGCAATTTGGGATACCACGGAAAAAGCTAAAGCCCATTCATTGAAGTTAGCTAAGGTCAGGCATTCGGCATACTTCAAATTATACAAACGAGTGAATTGTACTGCATCGATCCGATCATTGTCGTCAGCAATCAGTGCAGGGTAATATACGGTTGGAAAAAAACCTAGTTTCTCCAAAGTGGCAATCAGTTTTACATTATCTGCACGTATATCCACGACAACTGTTAGGAGGGGGGCGGCAATTTCGGCTACTATCACTTTCAAGGCATGCTGGATTAATAATCCCTGAACGCCATCAAAATGACTTCTAAGGTCAAGAATACGTATGCGATGATCTAGCAAATCCCATACGGCAAGTATATAAGCAATGGGCTGTTTATTTAGGTAAGCAACAAAATACCTTCTTTGATACCGAGTGCCTTGAGTATCTTTTCCTTCCAATCGTTGCAGGCTAATAATACCTGCTCTATGTCGCGCTAATATATTAAGCTTGGTTAGTGGGTCATTTTCTGCATCCTCTTCATTTATTTCAATATGGCAAGTGCTGTCAAGCGATTCCAGTATTGGAGGTCTATCACTACCCTTTAATAAGGTGAGTTGATTGCTAGCAAACTTATGCGATAAAGGATAGGCAACTGCATTGTTATTCACGGGTAAAGCAATACAGCCTAAGCTACCGAGAATTGGAAGTGATAATTTATAAACCTGGTCGGAAGTATTGTTCAGAATATTGCGTTGAGCTAAAGCATGGGTCGATATTTTGCCTGTTAGTAGCATTGATTCAGATCCTATAGGCATTGTGTGTGCATAAGGCTCTAAACCTAACGGAATAAAATCACAATGTCTAACGATTTTCCAGCTTCCACAGTGGGCGGTACGGGCTTCGGCAATAATAAACTCCGTATTTTTGCTTGTAGATAAAAAATGGTATAAATATCTGAATAATTGAGTACCTAAATGTTTGCAGCGCCAATTTTTGTCCACAACAAATCCAAAACATTCAGCAATCCTATCCTCTTGGTTACCAATATTCACGACAGCCCCCATAGTGCCGACGATTTTATCTTCGACCTCAGCGACTAGCCAGCATACCGTGTCACCTTTGAGTATATTCTCTAACCATTCTGCTTCAAAAAACTGTGGAAAAGGGTAGCACTTTCGAGGGTCACTACCATCCGCTGGCATATATGCATCATGATAGAGACGGTTTATTGCCTTTGTATCAGCGGGTTGAGCTGTTCGTATAATTGGAAATAAAGTCTGGGATACCACGTTATAGCTCTAAGTAAGTTTGTAAAAAATTAGCCTGTTTTGATCGCCGATAAGGTCGCGCAATTTCCAAAATGTGAATCTTTTATTTGGATGATTTTAAAACCAGCTTGTACTAATTGTGCTTCAATATCTTCAATAAAGAGTGGTGACCTTTTCGCTGGGTCGATTTTTTTATTAGCTCTGGTAACGCGTGTCCAATGTGAGCTGAGCTTGTCATAGCTTCCTTTTTCTTCTAAAAATTTCTTGGCTTGATTTAAAAGTGAGGCAAGGTCGAAGGTCTTTTTGGGCTCGGTTATGATGATAACGCCCCCTAAACGCAATACTCGGACTGCTGCATTGAGCCCTGCGACAGGATCATCCATATCGAATAGAGCAAGCAATATATTGACTCCATCAAAAGATCTATCTGTCAGCTCTGTCAGTTTTTCAGCACTTTGCATTGAAATCTTGATTTTTGGATTATCCATGCTGGATAACTTGTAATGCATCTTATGGAGCATGGCTCTACTTATATCAATAGCAGTGACAGAGCACCCAGCAGCTAATAGAGGTATCGTCACATTGCCTGTCCCTGCACCAATATCGATGACTTGATTGATGCCATCTTTAGATAATGTAGTGATATGACGGTTGAGGACTTCACGATAATAATTCTGCTCGTTTAAAATTAAATCATAGCTAATAGCATAACTTTCCCAAATGAGCTGATGTTGCAATGTTTTTTTGTAGTGCTCTTGAAATATCTCTTTAAACTCGGTCGTGTTAATTTCGATATATGCTGTTCTTTCGAGCGAATTTTCTGAATCAAGCTTGGGCAGACTAATCATGGTCAACTTAAAATTAATCTTACCGAATTCCTCTGAATCAATAGAATCATTGATTGCACTGGTGGCTGCATCTTTCAATTCGTTCTTAGTAAGGCTAGGACAATCTGGGGAATCAGAAGTCTCCAATGCTTGAGGCTGACACCCAACAATCAGTTGTTTTATCGATTTTTTAAAGTCATCATTAAGTGTCAACTCGAATAGAACCAACGCGGCCAAGTTAATATCGGTAAGCTGCCAATCATTGTCGAGTCTAAACAAAGGGAAAGGCGCATAATATTCAGATGTTGAAAGGTGAAATTGGGTGTTCATGGCGATTCTTTAGGGCTGTGTCGAAGTTGTTGATGCATTCTTAAGAGCTAAGGAATTATTGCCGACCAGATTACATACATAATACCCATCTTCGTTCAATTGGGTGATGGCCGTTACATCCATATAAATGACGGTTAACTTTAAAGTACTGGTCAATTGATTAAATGAATATCTTACTATAACGGGCAGAAAGGCCCGACCTTGATAAGTATTATGTTTTTCAAAAACAATTGGCACAGTCGCATGTATTTTCCCTGCTCCTAGCCCTGTCATAATCAACCCAGTGATTAAACTCCGTTGCTCATGCAAAAATGGGGCACGTTGGCAGTCAGGCATTTTCTCCAACAAATTTTCAAGAATCGGTAGGATTTCTCTTCCAGCTATTGCTTCTATTTCAAAGAGTGTCTCCATATCTTTAGAAGCTTCGGTATATTTAGATGCACTATCCTTAGTACCACCCACTTTCATATCGACGGTAGCGACTGGATAAAGGCATTGCCATTGGTTTCTATCTATTCCACCGGCGAGAATGGCATCTCGGATAGTGCGTATTTTTACGACTCCATGTTCCAGCTCTTCTCCTTCCTGCTCAGGTATGTCTATAACTCGAACATCTTTCAGGTCAAAAGGTAGGTCATAAGGTTGACCTCCAGACGTAACGTCTTTTATAATCACACAAGGTGCGTTGCTTCCTAATCGGCTGCCTAATTCCATCATTACATTAGGGTTCCATCCATATTTTAAAGGGCTATGCCCAAGATATGCGATGACCATGGGATCAGATTGTAGAGCTTCCATTAACTCTGGCACTACGAGGGCACCATGCATCATTTCTCCGCGCACGGCTCTAAGAGGTGTTCCCTCGCATGCTGGCTTGATGTAGGTTTCAAATACATAATCGGCACGTTTTCTAACGTCACTGCCTTCTTCGCCTATTGGAGAGATGATAAAACATCGCTGAGCATCCTGAGAGAAACGCTGGTGCAATACTTTGCCAGCCACTTCAACAGCCGAATGATACTTATCTTGAAATTGAGTATTTAATTCTTTATAGACGTTTTCGGTGATATAAATTTGTACCGGATAGTTATGTAAGGGTTCTTGTGTTTCAGCTATAGTGCCATTAAGCATATTTATTGCAATAGCAGTAGCATATTTAACTTCTGGGTCATTATTCATTAATACGGCATAAAAAAATAATACTTTCTCCTTAGCTAAGGATTTATTTATCTTCGGTGCATGCGCATATAAATTTTTGATAAGTTGCTCTGCTTCATCATAACTCTTAAAAGTCAGCAGACCTTTGGATTTTTCTATTTCTTCAATAGGCGTTAATAAATCTAGGTCTTTCAAGATGTCTTTTACCGACGCAGGATCGTTATTTTGCAATTCCTGATCACCGGTGTAATCTAAACCAATAGCCATTAAGATTTCCATAATATTACCCCATTAGAAAATGTGAAATAAATTACTATTTTTTGTTTGCCTGGTGTGATTTTTAGGATAACCACAACTCTCAAGTTTGTAAAGGTAAATTCAAAACATCTTGAATTTAAAGCTTGTTTCACTGTTTGTAAGCCTACGTTATTATCCAAGGCATCATCGTAAACGAGAGACTGAATCGATTAATAATTTACAGTCTTAGGCTAGTTTGGAAAAGGAGTTGATCAACACAATATTATTTAGCCTACAACATAGGCAACCAGCGATTAACACTCGCTTTATAGTTACTATATTCCTCAGCAAAGGTTTTTTGCAAAATAGGCTCTTCATAAAATAAAATCATCAGCTGAAACCAGCTTGCGACTCCTGCGGCATAGGCAAATAATATCGCTAAATTAAATAATAATCCCCAGCCAATAATAAAGGACAACACGGCAACATACATAGGGTTGCGGCTGTAGTGATATAAACCACGAATCACTAGGTGCTTAGGTGAATCTATCGGTGCGGGTGTGCCTTTACCAAACACAATAAAATCCCAGACACACCAGAGGTATAGAGCTAGCCCTAAGCTCATAAAAACTGAGCCGCTAATAATAGAAAATATCCCGTCGATACTGACATGTTCAGCAATCATTAAGGGTAGCACTACGGCAACCGTACCAGGAATTAATAAGGTAAAGACTAAGGTTTTAAAAATTAAAAGAATCATTAGGCAGGTTTAAATAAGTTAAAAACATCGTGTAAATAGTCTGAACTTTGCGTCTGTGTTGCAGGAGCATGAGCGGCTAATGGCTCACAGTCACTGACGGCTTGCACTATTATTTCATTGGATAATTCCGCAATTAAAGCAATATTGTCACTGAGTTGCTGACTTATTTGCGCATCATTTTGCTCTTGTAATAAGTCTTTATTGAGTTGCTGTAAAAACTGAATATTACTGTAATTAATAAATACATCATTCAGTGCATCAGAAGAATGATCCAATTCTGCCCAGTGGCGAAAAAAGGCCTGCATCTTTATATTCAGTTGGTAAATTCGCTGTAAAAATTGACTGTTTGCATTCATAAACTCAATATCACAAAACTTATCTCTAAAGAACAATAAAGCCGCACCGCTCCAATATAAGGTGTAATCCCAAATAATCTTAATACTCATGACTTTAGCATTGCCCATAATTGGGTATTGATCTTCATACACAGGGCAAAATGCAATAAATAAAGTGCGAAACAGCTTTTCATATTGTTTAACAGCAGGGCTAATATCATTGCCTGTTTGTTGTTGAACGATCAGCTCGCTAATAAAGGTATTATTTAAGGCAATAAAATCACTGCCTGGAGAATAAAAAGGGTCTAAAAACACCCCAGCATCACCTGTAATTGCCCAGCCATCGGCTGAATACATTTGCTTACAATTATGTGAGTAATGTTTCAGCGTTAAAAAATCTTGTAACTGCGCTTTGTGTTGCTCAATCATGGCGGCACATTGTGGCTCATGCTTTGCTAACCATGTTTGCGCACGGGCAAAAGTATTAATTTCTGCATAAGGATGGATTTTTGCATCAGCAACAATACCGATACTGGTTGCGCCTGATGCTAAAGGAATTAACCAGACCCAATAACCATGTCCCATTAAATGATTGGTGCTTAAACGCCTAGGAGCGGCAACACGGTCTTGCCATTGCTTGTCGTCTGTCCATTGGTCGATATTGATTTCATGGGCTATACGAAACCATGAGGCATTAATATCATGGTAAGCAGGTCTAGCTAATTTTAAATGACGCTTTAAGAGTGCCATACGACCACTGGCATCAATCAGCCATTTGCCTTGTACGGTTTGTATCTCGCCGTTTTGATCTAGATCTAATTGATGTGCGTGTTTTGCTAGATGAATCTGTTTTACTTTTGTATTATCTTGAAAGTCTATGCCGAGTTGAGTGCATTGCTTAGCTAGGGCATTTTCAAAACGTCCACGATCTAATTGATAACTTTTTGCAGGCGGAAAATGATAAGGGCCGAGTTCTACGCGCTTAGTAATATCTTGATTATTTTGATCACTGTAAAAAAAGCGTAAGCCTAGTTTTGGTAGTTCATTCTCTAGTGGCTGTTCTAAGCCTAGAACCTTTTCAAAATAATGACTGGCAATTTCCACCGATGACTCACCGACTTTATGCGCGGCTTCGGGGGCAGGGTGGCTGGCTTTTTCTATGATAAGAATCTTTAAGGATTCTAGGCGACGTTTTAATTGTATGGCAAGCGTCAAGCCCGCCAATCCACCACCCATAATGAGTACATCATACTGCTTATTCATTGCTTATTGTCCATAAGTCGGCTTGTTTATTAAGCCCTAATATCGTTTGCGCGGTTTGTACGCCTGAATAACTTGCTCCGTAAACGCCACCGCCAGGAGTTGTCCAATGACCTGCAAAGTATAGCCCTGTAATCGGTGCTTTATTCGCAGCGCGCATCGCCCCGGTTTGCTGAGGGCTTGCTGCCCAACCATAAGCAGCACCTTTATCGTTTAAGGTATAGCGTTGTAAAGTGGTTGGCGAACCTGCGTCTATAAAAAGTATATGTGCTTTTAAACCTGCTATTTTGGTATCGGCAAAGTCTAGCATTTTTTCGGTAAAAGCGGCTTTTTCTTGTTTCCAATCGGGATATTGATCAAAGGAAACTAAGCTGGTAAGCATCACTAGGTGCTCACCTTGTGGTGCTAAACTAGGATCGACTAGGGTAGGGACGGTAATACTTAGCCATGAAAGCTCAGCGTTACAGCTAGTTTGGTAATTCTTTTCATGGTCATAATCTTGGTAATAAAAGGCTTCATGATGCGCGCCTGCTTGTTGCATATCTAAATCGGTGGCGATATAAACTACAAAAATAGATTGCGAGACTTGCATTCTAGCTAAACGAGATAAATAACGTTTGGGGAAGTGTGCATCACCCACTAGTTGATGTACGGTGTGGCGCATATCCGCATTAGAGATTACCGTATTAGCGTGAATAAATTCGCCCGTCGCCAGTTGTACGCCTTGTACTTGATTGTCTATAACTTTAATTTGATTCACGGATGCTTTTAAACGAATCTCGCCACCTGCTTTTAATAAGCCAGCGACTAAGGCATCGGCTAGGTTTTGAAAACCGCCTTGGCAATAATAAGCGCCATCTTCTAAATAGCCGATCAACATATTCGCCCAATAGACAAAAGAGACTTCGGTGGGGGGTAAGCCTAGATAAGGCCATAAAGCAGCAAAAATACTTTTTAATTGCGGCTCTGTTATAAAGTCACCCCAAACTTCAGCTAAAGTATGGTATC
Source organism: Methyloprofundus sp. (assembly GCA_013138595.1). Lineage (GTDB taxonomy): Bacteria > Pseudomonadota > Gammaproteobacteria > Methylococcales > Methylomonadaceae > Methyloprofundus. The sequence goes on from WTCM01000079.1 coordinate 10,063, forward strand.
GGTATTGAAATAATAAAGTAAGTTCAGCTGGTACAGTGCCTGTGGCAACATTACGCATTAAGTCATCGGCTTGTGCCGCTTGTTCGGTGACGGCAAAGCATAAAGCCAGTAAGTCACGTAAACCTTGTTGTTCTGTCGGAAATACTTTTCCTGCCTCTAAGACAAAGGCATCCATTGATTGGGGTAAATCAAAGCTAATATCAGCTAGGGAGATATGCGCAAAAGGGTTAATGCTGATAAAGCTTACTTGTTCAGAGACATTTAAAGCGTCTAAAGTTTTAGCGATCAACTGTCCACCTTGATAACCTGTTGCACCACAACCGCTAGTTAAATGCACACCTGCATCAAAGTAATATTTTTTGCGTTTAAAGCCATGTGCATAGCCACCAGCACGGTCATGTTGTTCTAGTAGTAAAACTTTTTTACCCGCTTTAGCCAGCAGCCCAGCGGATGTTAGCCCGCCTATGCCACTACCAATCACAATAATATCGACCTGTTTTTTATGCATTATTTTTGTGTTTATAAGGAAGGGTGAATGAGTCTGCGAGAGTTGCTTAGTTTAGCTTGCCTGACCAACGTGCTTTGGTATTTTACGCCAGATTGATTTTTCTAATAGCAAAAAATATTAGAGGGCAGTGTTGAAATGATAAAACCTGAATTCAGGCAATAATAAATTCGAGAAATACCAAAAAGATAACACCCTTGGAGAGATGGTATTTTTAACACCTATTTATTGACTCAAATCAAATGAGTAGCTATCAAGTCGAAAAACGTTATTTAGCTTCGCTATTCTGATCTACGTGCTGTTTTCTTACGCATATTATAAAGTGTTTGTGCATTATTATACGAATTCAGGTGTCTTGATAATTTGGAGAGTTATAATAATCTCCTATTTATCCCCTTATTTTTTATTGCATACCATCTATTTCATAAAAAGATAGAAACAAAGTTACTCGCTGATTATTTTAAGAATTTCGATACTGGTAATGTTGATTACCCAATAATGTACAACTGGATATATCATTCTTTATTGAATGGCGTTTTTCGTAGTCGTGGTGCAGGGTGGGTGGCTTATAAAACGGGGGTTCGTAAATTACTCGTGGCAATAAAGAAACATAGAGGTAAAGACTTTCCTAAGCAGGAACTATTCAATGTGTATATAGAACATCCCGTTATTTTTACCCAAAGCTATAGTGTTAAAAATCTTGATAATTTGGATCGTTCTTTCTTATATTATCTTATGTATGACCGTAAGCAAACGATAAGAAGTCAAGATATTGATCACATCATGCCAAAATCAATATTAGCAGCACTTCACTATAGCTGGGATGATATAAATAGCATCAAAAACTTCCAGTTAATTGACTCTGGAACTAATAGAGGAATAAAAAATGGGAAGCCATTTAAAGAATGGATGAATAACGATGTACCAGATAAGCTTTCTTTTGTTAAAAGGCACTTGATTCCTAATAAAGCTATATGTGTAGAGAGTAAATTTCCTGATTTTATAAAAGAAAGAGCAAAATTAATTCTTGCTAAAATAAACAAGTATATACCGTAAAAAGTATAGCAAAAAAGCTAGTCTCAAGGTAAATCCAGAATGTTGGGGTCGACTGGTAGCTTGTAAGATTTGGTGAGCAGGTGAGAGTGAAAAAAAACGCTCAATTTCTATACTCAAGCAGGGAAAAGTAAGACAATAAAAAAGGGTCTCGATTACTCTTGACCCTTTTTTATGTGACTTTTATGGTATGTTGTTTGCGCTTGTTTTACCGCTTAAGTTTCTCTTTCAAAATCTTATTCACTTCCGCTGGGTTTGCCTTGCCTTGTGATGCTTTCATGGTTTGTCCCACAAAGAAACCAAAGACTTTATCTTTACCACTTAGGTATTGCTCAACTTGTCCTTGGTTATCCGCAATAATTTTATCAATAATCGCTTCAATCGCACCACTATCGGTAATTTGCTTTAAGCCTTGTGCGTCAATAATGGCATCTGCACTGTCTTCGCTACTAAGCATCATCTCAAACACTTGTTTGGCGATCTTACCTGAAATAGTGTTATCACTCATACGCTTTAATAAACCTGCAAGACGTTGATAGCTAACTGGGGACTGCTTAATCGTTAAGTTTTGTTTATTTAATGCACCTGATAATTCAACTGTGACCCAGTTGCTACAGATTTTTGCATCACAGCCTGACTCGCTAATTAAGGCTTCAAAATAATCCGCTAAGGCTTTAGAGCTGGTTAATTGCGCCGCTGTTTCAGCGTCTAATTGATATTCAGTGATAAAGCGTTGCAGTTTAACTTCGGGCAATTCAGGTAAATCGGCTTTCACTTGTGCGCGTAATTCATCACTGATATACACAGGCAGTAAGTCAGGGTCTGGGAAGTAGCGGTAATCATTCGCTTCTTCTTTACTACGCATAGAACGAGTTTCATTTTTATCCGCATCGTATAAACGCGTTTCTTGAATAATTCTGCCGCCAGCTTCGATAATTTCAATTTGGCGTTCAACTTCGATATTAATCGCTTTTTCGACAAATTTAAATGAGTTGATATTTTTCAATTCAGTTCGTGTACCGTATTCTTCCTGCCCTACTGGGCGAATAGAGACATTAGCATCACAACGAAATGAGCCTTCCTGCATATTGCCATCACAAATCTCTAGGTACTGTACTAATTCGTGAATTTTACGCATATAGGCAACCGCCTCCTTGGCGTTGCGCATATCAGGTTCAGACACGATTTCTAGTAACGGTGTGCCTGCACGATTTAAGTCTATCCCTGTCAATCCATGAAAATCTTCATGTAATGATTTTCCTGCATCTTCTTCTAAATGCGCTCTAGTGACACCGACACGTTTAGTTTCGCCAGCT